>DAIQPV010000111.1:0-8980 GCA_036787145.1 Rhodospirillales bacterium | reverse complement strand
GCCCGCGCCGAGGTGGCCGAAGGGGTCCGCGTCGGCCGCGGATCGGTGCTGTCGATGGGTGTCTACATCGGCGCGTCCACCCGCATCGTCGATCGGGTGAGCGGGGAGGTGCATTACGGTGCGGTGCCGCCCTATTCGGTGGTCGTTTCCGGCACCATGCCGGGCAAGCCGCTGCCTGACGGCAGCCCCGGGCCCGGGCTTTACTGTGCCGTGATCGTCAAGCGGGTCGATGAGAAGACCCGCGCCAAGACCTCGATCAACGAACTGCTGCGCGACTGATCTGACGCGACTAATCTGGCAGGCTGAAAATGATGCGATCGAAATCGATGCAAGGGCCGGCATTTTCGTCATGCGCGGACGTGATCCGCGCATCCCCGCGGCACCGCCACGCACGGCGTTTTCGGCCCGGCGTGGATGGCGGGGACAAGCCCGGCCATCACCGTATTGCGCCAAGTTCGAACGATTCCCACCGGGTCGGACCCTAAGGGTCCGGCGTTGTCCGCGTTTCTCGACCCCCTGGAGCTCGCCCGCGCGCTGGTCCGCTGCCCCAGCATTACGCCGGAGGACGCCGGCGCGCTGGCGGTGCTGGAGGCGGCGTTGCGGCCGCTGGGGTTCGTCTGCGAGCGCATTCGGTTCGAGGAAGAGGGCACGGCGCCGGTGGATAACCTTTGGGCTCGGCTGGGGACAGGCTCGCCGAATTTCTGTTTCGCGGGCCATACCGATGTGGTGCCGCCGGGCGATGCGGCGCTGTGGAGCATCGATCCGTTCGCGGGCGAGGTGCGGGATGGTCGATTGTGGGGCCGCGGCGCCTCCGACATGAAGGCGGCGATCGCGTGTTTCGTCGCCGCGGTGTCCCGCTTGCTGGCCCGGGACGGCGTTCCCGCTGGTTCGATCAGCCTGCTGATTACCGGCGACGAAGAGGGCGTATCGATCAACGGGACGAAAAAGGTCCTGGCGCAACTGGTCGAACGCGGCGAGGGAATTGATGCCTGTCTGGTCGGTGAGCCGACCAATCCGGCCGAACTGGGCGAGATGATGAAGATCGGCCGGCGCGGCAGCATGAATGCCTGGATCACCGTCAACGGCGTCCAGGGTCACAGCGCCTATCCGCACCTTGCCGATAATCCCATCTCGCGGCTGATCCGGCTGCTGTCGCTGCTGGAAAGCACGCCTCTGGACCACGGCACGGCGCATTTCCAAGCATCGTCGCTGGTCGTTACGTCTGTCGATGTCGGCAATCCCGCAACCAACGTCATCCCGGCCCGCGCTACCGCGCGGCTCAACATCCGCTTCAATGATCAGCATTCGGGGGACGGTGTTTGCCGCTGGCTCGCCGCGCGTTGCGGCGAGATCGGCGACGCGATCGCGTTGCGCTGCGAGATTTCGGGGGAGCCGTTCCTGACGAGGCCCGGCCCGCTGACCGCGCTGATCGCCGGGGCTGTGCAGCGGATTACCGGCCGCGAGCCTGAGTTGAGCACCACCGGCGGCACGTCGGACGCCCGGTTCATCAAGGACGTGAGCCCGGTCTGCGAATTCGGGATGGTCGGCCTGACCGCCCACAAGGTGGACGAGAACGTTCCGGTGGCGGACGTCGAGGCGCTGGCGCAGGTCTACGAAGAGGTACTTCGCGGCTATTTCGCCGGGAGCCATCTCGCATGATTGTTCGCGAGGCTATCGTCTCGCTGTACGGCGCCTGGCGGCTGGCTCACCTGGACAAGCGCGGCTTCGAGCTGTTCGATAAGACGCCGGCGGGCGCGATCCGGTCGTTCTCTGCTGCGGTGCTGGTCGCACCCATGTACGCCCTGGTGCTGACCATGGCGCCCGTTGAACGAGCCGGATCGGGAGGGTCGCAGTGGCTGCTGGTCGAAGCGATTGCGTATGTCCTCTCCTGGGTCGCCTATCCTGTCGTGGCCGAATATCTCAGCCGGTCGATGGGCTGCCGCGAACTCTTCGACGGCTATCTCTCTGCCTACAACTGGTCGATGGTGCTGCAGAATGCGGCCCTGTTACCGCTCACCGCCCTGACAGCGATGAACGTCCTTTCGTCTGAGATCCTGCAGCTTCTCTGGCTGATGGCGATCGCGGCCATCATGGCCTGGCTCTGGTTTATTGCCCGCATGGCCCTCAACGTGAGCGCGGTGACCGCTGTCGGGCTGGTCATCCTCGACGAGCTGCTGAGCTTTGCGATTGACTCCATCGCCAACGGGCTGTCGTAAGCACGGCCGCCGCGACGCGGTCCGGCGCCTATAGCCGGGCAAGAAGCTCCGATTTCTTTGTGGCAAATTCTTCTTCGGAGAGGATCCCCTTCTCCCGCAAGCCAGCCAGGCGCTCCAGCTTGGAGAAGATGTCGTCGCTGGCGCCGGTATCGGTGGCCGCCTGGCGCGATGGCGCGGCAGGCGCCGGCGGTGGTGCTGCGGGGGCTTCGGGGCGTGGGGCCGCTGCCACGGCCGCTGCCACCGCCGATGGCCGCTCAGGCTCCGCCGATTTCGGACTAGGGGTCGGCGCGTCGGCGGAAACGACAGGCAGATCCGCGACGCGCACCAGGCCATGCTGGCTGGTGAAGGTGAGCGACGCGTCGCCGCTCTGCTGCTGCGAGACACCGCCGATGCGATGATCAAGGGTGTCGTAGACGTTTAACCGCCCGGCGATCTCGATGACCAGCCGCCGCTCGGCAGGGAAGACCGCGTACCGGATGTTGTTCTGTTGGCCGGTGGAAGACGGGTGACCGAGGCCCGCGGGCCACCAGCCGCTTGAGGTGCTGCCACCGCCCGCTACGAACAGGCTGGCCGCGGCGCCGGTGCCATCGCTCAAACCTGCGCCGAAACTCCCTTGCCGCTGGCTTTGCGACTGGCCGCCGGCGAGAAACGCTGCCTGCGGCTGGCCGGCGACAGCACCCGCGAGCTCGGTACAGAGCGCGTCGACGCGGGCCTTCAGGGTGTTGTTGAACATGTCGCCCACCATGATCATGCCGCCGCGGGTCCACTGCCCCATGCCGCCGAACTCGGGATGGTTGAACTGCGCCATGCCGCCCCCGCCGGCAACGACCGCCTGGAGCATGGCGGTCACCGCCTCCACGCTGAAGCCGTGCCGCTGCGCCAGATCGCCGAGAAACTTTTGTCCTTCCGCAGTGAGCTGTAACATTCTGCTTCCCTTGCTGTCCCCCGATATGGGGGCTGACCTTTGCCGGCCGGCCCGAGATGATGCGAACGGATCACCACACCGGCGGCTTGAACGGTCCTGAGCGCTTTCCCCTATAGACATAGACGGACGCCGGAAAGCCGCCATCGTGAAAAGCGACGAAAATCTGCGAAGAGCAGATCAATATTCCACCGACGTCAGGCAAAGGCCATGCGCCGGTGCCGTGGGACCGGCATGGGCACGATTACACGCTTCCAACGCCGCTGCCACGTCCGCCGGGGTCCACCGGCCTTCACCCACCTGCTTCAGCGTTCCGGCAATGATGCGAACCTGGTTGTGAAGAAACGAGCGGGCCTCTGCCGCGATCACCACCTCTTCGCCGGAACGGGTTACGCGCAGAGTGGTCAAGGTTTTCAGCGCTGAGGCGGCTCCGCACATTGTCGAGCGGAAGGAGGTGAAGTCGTGGCGACCTTCAAGCACGGCTGAAGCTTCCGCCATCGCGGCGACATCGAGCGGCAGCGGTGTCCACCAGACGCGATCCCGCTCCAGCGCAGGGGGCGCCGGCCGGCTCAGAATCCGATAGCGATAGCACCGGTTTCGGGCGGAGAACCGCGCATGGAAGGATTCTTCCACGATGACCGCATCACGAACCACGACCGGTGCCGGTCGAAGATGAAAGTTGATTGCGTCGCGGACGGTTGCCGGAGCGAACGAACGAGCGAGGTCCACATGCGCCACCTGTCCTGCCGCGTGAACCCCCGCGTCCGTCCGGCCTGCACCCTGCACCGATCTCCTTTCGCCACAGAAACGGAAGACCGCATCCTCGATCGCCTGTTGAACCGACGGACCATTCTCCTGCCTCTGCCATCCGACGAACGGTCCACCGTCATACTCGATCATCAGACGCCAGCGCGACATGAGGCCTCTCGGACCGGGTACAGCCGGCGCAGGGGAATTCTGCCGGCAAGAGGTTGGTAACACTGTTGCGGTAAAACGCTCTCGAAAGAGCCGCGTGGCGTGCGCATGCCAGGGCCCGTCGTCTCGCCGAAAGTTGCTGCTATGGTCATTGAATCCGCTGCCCAGCCTGTTCGCGATATTGACCGGGACTCCCTGTACATTCTGCCGCTCGCCATGATTCCGCTGCAAACGCCGGCATTGCAACGCGCGCGGCTGATCAAGAACGTCCGCCTCGACAGCGTTGTCGAACTCTTCGACGATGCCAAAGCCGGCTCCGGACAGATCGAGGTTGAGGATCTGCCGCAGGAGTTTAACTGGCGTGATCTGCCCGTCCATCCGGATCTGATCGTCCTGCGCCAGCTCCGACTGCTTCCGAGCTTCGACGTGTATAGCCTGCGCATTCTCCTGCGCGAACATAACGTCAGCGTCAACGACCACGCGGGCCTGCGCCTGTCGCAAGCGAAGAGCGAGGAACTCGCCTCCTATATGATGGCATTCACGCGTCCACTGATCCTTAATATTTATGGTGACGCCGATGTATCAGTGCAGAACTTCGAGGATATTATTAAGCTTTTTCGCGCGCCGGATGTGCACAGGGCGCTGGACAAGCTACGGATGATGGCCGAGAAGCTGGAAATAAAGCTGGAGGATATCCCGAAGTTTCTGGAGGACTACGGCGATATCTTCCTGTCGCTGTCCTATTATCGGCAATGCCTCGACCAGATTGAGCCGCATGTCTCGGGATTTCTGGAATGGCTGGATGAACTGCGGTCAAGCTGGCCGGCGCAGCGCGAGCCCAACCTTGTCGCCGCATGCCGGATGATTCAGGAAACGATGAATGCGACCATGCTCGCGATCACCGGGCGCTTCGAAAGCTTCGACCGCAGCACCAAGGACCTGTGGGAACATGTTTCGGCCGACCGTTTTCGTAAGGTGGAGACGATGATCCAGAGCTATCACACGACGATCGGCGGCATTCTCTGTGCGCTGACGGTGAAGATGGAAGCCTGGGCCCGCACCTTCAGTCACAAGAAGGCAGGCGGACCGGCGAAGCGGGCCGAGTTCATCATGACGGGCATGCGCCAAGGGATGGAGAAGATTCAAAACATCGAGAACGCGGCGCCGGCCTTGGCCCAGCTGCGCTGAGCGGTGAGACCTTCCGACAATAAGCCTTTCAACGTACGCCCAAGGTTGACACCGCCCCTCGACGGCGCCGATAGTCGGAGATTAGATCCGAAAAAAGCCGCAAATCATGCGGAATCGGGAGCAGCGGCGGTGATGCGGGTTGGGGAAGTTCCGCGCCACGGCGCCGGCATTGTACGGGCGGCGAATACCCGTCAACGCAGCGCTGGTCGGCCAGCGGCCAACAGTTAAATGGGCGAAGGTTATTTGCAGTCGCACTGCCGGCTGGTAACCAACGATCTGGATGAGGCGAGAGAAAGCGTCGGGCGGATGTGGGAGCGGCACGAGTCGCACCTTCGCCGGGGGCGGGCATACAGCTTGCGCTGGTGCCAAGCGGATATGCGCCGGACCAGCCTTGCTTACATTCATAGCGGCAGCCCCCTGGACGTCACCTGTGGTCCGACGGGAAGCCGATACCGGTTCAGCATGCCGGAGGAGGGGGGCGTCTATCATCACGTGGGCGGCCGAAGCATCGAAGCGGTGCCTTCGTGCGGCGTCATGTATGCTCCGCAGCAGGAACTCCGGCTTGAGATGGAACCGGTTCGCTCGCTGTTGTTGACCATTGACGCCGACATGGTCGCACGGGCGGGCCGAAGGCGCTTTTACAGGAAGAATGTCCCGGGCCACGCGTGGACGACGGCAATGAACCTGGCATTGCCGCCAGCGGCCACCCTGCGATCACTTTGTCGCTGGCTTGGCCTTGAACTGGACCAGAGCGGAAGCGCGTTACGCTCCTCGCAGCGGGCTCTCGATGCTTTGGAACGGTCGGTCCTGACGCTGTTTCTCGATTGCCTGGACACGGTTACGAACACCATCGAGGGTTCTTTCAATGATGTTGACCTGGCGCCACTGCGCAGGATCGAAAGCTGGCTGGATGAGAAATTCTGCGAGCCGATCGGCGTCGAGGACATGGCCGTGGTCGCCGGCACCAGCGTACGCGCTGTGCAAAACCTGTTTCGCCGCCACCGTCGCTGCACGCCCAGCCAGGCGATCCTTCAGCGGCGGCTGAAGTATGCCCGCCAGCGGCTGGAGCAGGCCGAGCCGTCCACAACGGTGACTGATGTCGCTTATGACGCCGGTTTTTTCCACCTCAGCCGGTTCGCCCAGCGATATACGCTGGCTTTCGGAGAGCGCCCGTCACAGACGCTGGCAAAGCGGCTTCGATCCCTTCGGTAGCGCGATAGCCGTTTTTGCGCCCGATAGCCGTTTTTGCGCCCGATAGCCGTTTTTGCGCCCGATAGCCATTTTGCGACAGCCTCCAGGCTGCGCGGAGCGGATAGCGCCAAAATACGCTTCATGCCAACTTATTGCAGCTGCGAAACGTGGGAGAATGGGCTGCCGGGTCGCGCCAGTGGGGGGTGAGCGGCGCGACCCGGCTCCCGACGCGGTTTTGATGGCTACCCCGGTGTGGGGGGAGATGGGGGTAGCCCCTCGTCAGGCGCGCGCTAGCGTCGCGCAAACCGAGCCGTTCGTACAGAGAAAAAATCAGCGAATAAATCAGAGAGGGCATGCAGCCAATGCATGCTCGCGCTGACCGCGGCATGCGCATTCCAAGTTGAACGCTCGCCTTGCTTTTGCGACCAGGCGTGCCCGCTTTCTCCCCATTCAGGTTCTGAACGCAATTACTTGATTCTGTTAGTCTCCAAAGCCCACATCTTGTAGTCTGCGGCGGCTTGCCAGGCTTCTGCTTCCACTTCCGCGCGGCTTCGGAGGTAATGATCGCTGAATTTGGATAGTCCCCACCGCTCGTATTGCTGCACATGTGTAAGCTCGTGCGCCCAAATGACGGGGTCGCGGGCAACCCCTTCGTCCCTGAAAACAATAATGTGATCGAGCGTCATCGCCCGCGCTCCCGTCATCAGGAAGGGTCCACCGCCCGTCTCTCGCGACCATCCCACACAGAATCGCACCGGCTGCAGGAGAAGGGGTGGAAAGTAAGGAGTGAGTTGCTCGACGATCTGCCGCGGAGGCGGCAGGCAGCGGGGCGCCAGCACATCCCTTCGACTGGCGATCCACGCAGCGAGTTGTGGCGCTGCCGCCTTGATGACGGCGTCGGCGACCGATTGGCCGGTTTGCGCCCAGGCGCCGGGGGCGCGGGTGCCGACGACGAGCGAGACGCCAGTCAGCAGACCCAGCGCGATAACCGCGGAGATCAGGCGGCGCCTCGGTGGCGCAGAGGAAGGGGCTCGTGACATGGCAACCAGATGGGGTTGGCAACGCCCCTAGACCAAGATAGGGCGGAAGTCCGCACAGGTATTGAAGGAACCCAGCGGTGTCGGACGGCGCCTAGGCGATGCTGCGTACAGGCTGGTCTCGGCCGCCAGGGGGAATGCGTAGAACGTCTCAACAGGTGACGACGACGCTGAATGGAAAGTCGCCGGGAAAACATCCGAACCGCTGCCGGACCAGATTTCAATATTCAGAATTCTGTTGCTGGAGCGATCCATGCTGATCCAGCCCAGTCGTATATTGTTCTCGACAACGAGAGAATCGATGCTGGAAGAGATGGCACAATTATTGATATTGTACTTGAACTCTAGTCGATATTGCCCTGTTGCGATCTTATAGTTGGCAAGAAGGTTGCGGTGTTTGACGATCGTTCCGTTCGCCCGCACCATGGCGAAGCAGCGGTCGCAATTGCTGGGCGGCGCGGCGAAGGAGATCGCCGGGCTGACCAGGGCCGCGAGCTGCACCATCAGTACGCAAAGCGCCCAACGTGATGCTGCCATAGCGCGGAGCCTTGGTATCAATAGTCCATAGAGTAAACATGGTCTGCCTGCGGGGCGGCGCTGTCAATCAGGCTTCAATCAGGGTTAGCAGCCGTTTACGGGCGACGATCCCACACACAAAGGCCGCGAACTAGTCTCCGCCTCCGCCTCCGCGGCGTCGAATCATGCCCCTCGCCGGATTGTAGCCGCGAATGGCCAGGGCCAGCGCCACGGCCAGGGTCAGCAACGTCCACAACACCGGCTCGGGCTCCGCGCGCCCGTAAAGAGCGAAGCGGATCAGTTCGACCATCCAGGTAAAGGGATTAACGGAGCAGACGGACCAGAGCAGCGGGCTCGCGTCCCGCATTTGCGAAAGCGGGTACAGCGCTGAAGACAGGAAGAACATCGGGAAGATGACGAAGTTCATGATGCCAGCGAAGTTTTCGAGCTGGCGGACGGCGGCGGAAAGGAACAGGCCGATCGCGCCGAGGGTGAGGCCGGTGACAATCAAGGCCGGCAGGAGGGTCGCATACCCCCACGCCGGCATCGCGATGCCGAAGGCCGATGCGATGAGGAGGAAGGCGTACACCTGCGCGATCGAAACGACGACGCTGGCGATGAGCTTGCACAGGAGGAGCCACCAGCGGGGCAGCGGCGTAACCAGCAGCAGCCGCATGCTGCCCATCTCCCGATCGTAGACCATGGATAACGAGCTCTGCATGCCATTGAACAGCTGGATCATGCCGATCAGGCCGGGGACGATGTAGACTTGGTAGGGTACCGGCGTTTCGTACGGCGGGCTGATCGTCGGGCCGAGGTGGGTGTGGACGCCGGCAGCGAACACAAGCAGCCAGAGCAGCGGCCGCACCAGGGCGGCAAAGAATCGCTCGCGCTGGTGGATGAAGCGCAGCAGCTCCCGGCTGACGATCGCCTTTAGTCCCAAGAGCCACCGCCTGGCGCGGCTCATGGGCCTGTTCCCGCGGCGGACGGCGCCG
>DAIQPV010000110.1:0-9012 GCA_036787145.1 Rhodospirillales bacterium | reverse complement strand
GGCACCTCGGGCGCCGCATTGCGCAGGGTGACCAGTCCGGAGAACCCTTCCGAGCCGGGCATCTGCAGATCGAGCAGGATCATGTCCAGATCGAGGTCGTTGTTCCCCCCGCTGACGAAAGCCCGGGCTTCGTCGAGCGTGCTCGCCTCATAGATGCGGTGGTCGGTGAACCGGCTCTCGATAACCTGTCGCAGCGCTGCCCGGAACAGAGGATGGTCGTCTGCGATGAGGACACTGAACATCAGCCGGCCTCCGCCGAAATTGAAATCTCCGCAAGAGGCTCGCATTCCCCGGCAGGATCGCTGCCCGGCGTCCGGACCGCTTGCCTGTAAGTGCCCTCTGCGTATCCTACGCCTCTCCGCTGGTCCGCCTATTCGCCAAAAGTCGAGTGTTGCAGCGTCGCCGGCTGTCTTTGCGAATCATTCCCCGGAAACCCGCGTAAGTGCCCGACCAAGGTATTATTTACAGGTGGATGCCGTGGCGCGACAGTCATGCGCCAATCAACAGCGCCGATCACGCGACTCACGCTGACCGCCGCGCTCAATCAATCAGTGCAGGGAGGCGTTTTATGATTCATCAGGCGCTCGAGGAGCTGAAGAAGTCTGTCGTCATTCGGCCGAAGTACGACAACTACATCGGCGGGCAGTGGGTGCCGCCGGTGCGCGGCCAATATTTCGTCAACGTCACGCCGGTGACCGGCCGGCCGCTGTGCGAAGTCGCCCGCTCCACAGCCGAGGACATCGAAAAGGCGCTCGACGCGGCGCACGCCGCCAAGGACGCCTGGGGCAAGACCCCGGCCGCCGAGCGCGCGCGGATCCTCAACAAGATCGCCGACCGCATGGAGGAGCGTTTGTCGGTCCTGGCGATGGTTGAGACGCTGGACAACGGCAAGCCGATCCGGGAGACGACCGCGGCGGATCTGCCGCTCGCGGTCGACCACTTCCGCTATTTTGCCGGCTGCATCCGGGCGCAGGAGGGCACCCTCTCCGAGATCGACGCGCACACCGTCGCCTACCACTTCCACGAGCCGCTGGGGGTCGTCGGCCAGATCATCCCGTGGAACTTCCCGCTGCTGATGGCGGTCTGGAAGCTGGCGCCGGCGCTGGCTGCCGGCAACTGCGTCGTGCTGAAGCCGGCGGAGCAGACGCCGATGGGGGTGATGGTGTTCGCCGATATCGTGGGTGACCTGCTGCCGCCGGGCGTCCTGAACGTCGTCAATGGCTTCGGCGTCGAGGCTGGCAAACCGCTGGCCAGCAACAAGCGCATCGCCAAGGTGGCGTTCACCGGCGAGACCACCACCGGGCGGCTGATCATGCAGTACGCCGCCGAGAACGTGATCCCGGTCACGCTGGAGCTGGGCGGCAAGTCGCCGAACATCTTCTTCGCCGACGTGATGGCGGAGGACGATGAATTCCAGGACAAGGCGCTTGAGGGCTTCGCGATGTTCGCGCTGAACCAGGGCGAGGTCTGCACCTGCCCGTCGCGCGCGCTGGTCCACGAGAGCATTTATGACAAGTTCATCGAGAAGGCGATTGGGCGCGTCAAAGCGATGAAGCAGGGCCATCCGCTCGATCCCGAGACGATGGTGGGCGCCCAGGCGTCGAATGACCAGCTCGAGAAGATCCTGTCCTACATCGACATCGGCCGGAAGGAAGGAGCGAAGATCCTGGTCGGCGGCGAGCGCGCGCAGCTCGAGGGCGAGTGCGCGGGCGGCTTCTACGTCCAGCCGACGGTGTTCGAAGGCCACAACAAGATGCGGGTGTTCCAGGAGGAGATCTTCGGCCCGTGCGTCTCGGTGACAACGTTCAAGACCGAGGAGGAGGCGATCGCCATCGCCAACGACACTCTCTACGGGCTGGGCGCCGGCGTTTGGAGCCGCGACGGCAGCCGCTATTTCCGCGTCGGCCGCGCCATTCAGGCCGGGCGGGTCTGGACCAACTGCTATCACCTCTACCCGGCGCATGCAGCTTTTGGTGGCTACAAGCAGTCGGGCATCGGCCGCGAGAACCACAAGATGATGCTCGATCACTACCAGCAGACCAAAAATCTGCTGGTGAGCTACTATCCGAAAGCGCTGGGATTCTTTTAGGGTTCTGGTGCGCCCTTTCCCTCCGCGAAAGGACCGGACGCCGTGGTCGAACGCGTCGTCGCAACAGCGCAGGCTGGCTCGCTGATCGCGAAGCTGATCGCCATGCACGGGCCGCTGATGTTTCATCAGTCGGGGGGATGCTGCGACGGCAGCTCGCCGATGTGCTATCCCGCTGGCGAGTTCAAGGTCGGCGGCGCCGATCTGCGTCTCGGCTCCCTCTGCGGTTGCGACTTCTGGATGTGGGCCGATCAGTACGAATTCTTCTCGGCCAGTCAGCTCGTCATCGACGTCGTCCCAGGGCGCGGCGGAGGCTTTTCGCTGGAGGCGCCGGAGGGCGTGCGTTTTCTCCTCCGTTCGCGCATCTTCACCGAGGACGAATTGGCAGAACTGGAACGGCAAGGACCGCCGCAGCGGGGGCCCCTCCCCGGCTGAGTTGCAGGAAACGCACGCGCGGCATCGGCACGCTCTTCGACCTGCAGCCAAAGGGCCGGCGTCCCGGCCGGCCGCGTCGAGCCCGCCTTGGTCTCAGCCTGCGCTCACCTGGAGCACCAGTTCCGGAGGCGTGCGCAGGGTTTGCATCACGACGCAGTAGCGCTCGGTCAGCTTTTGCAAGGTGGCGATCCGCTCCGGCGGCTCGTCAGTGTCGAGGTAGAATGCGAGCCGGATGGCTTTGAACCCGACCGCTGCATCTTTCGCCACGCCGAGCGTGCCGCGGAAATCCAGGTCTCCTTCCGCCAGAACCCGGCCGCCGGCGAGCCGGAACTCGAGAGCGGTCGCCACCGCCTTGAGCGTCACCCCGGCGCAGGCCACCAGGGCCTGCAACAGCATATCACCGGAGCAGGCCAAGCTGCCGCTGCCGCCGCTCGCGGGATGGAGGCCGGCCTCGACCAGCGCCCGTCCGGTCTCGACGCTGCAGGCGATCTCCTCACCCCCCAACTCGCCCTCGGCGCGCAGGGTCACGACGGCCGCTTCGGGATCCCCTCGATATCGGTCCTTGATGGGTGCCTGCAGCGCTTTCAGCTCGTCTGGACTCATCCTCAACCCCTCCATGACGGGTTTTCTCCCGCGCCGCGCTCGGTCGGCCGCAGGATAATTTCCGATTTGCTTCCTTAGCTCAGCTCTTGGAATGTACTCGAACGAGATGCCGGATGCGCTTAAGCAGACGTCTGGACGACCAGACCCAGCCGTTCCAGGGTGGCGAGCGATTTCAGGATCGTCTTGCCGCTCTCGGGCGGCAGGCTTCGATGCTCGCGGAACGTCGCGATGGCTTCAGCGAGCGAAAGCTTGCCGGTCAGTCCGGTGACGAAGTCGGTCAGCTCGTGGGAATGCAGAAAGTACAGGCGACGATCGTCGTAGTGGTAAACCAGGCCGCCGAACCGCTCCGGGCGGACGGCAACCCCCTCAGCCAGCCGATAGCGTTCCGTTGCGTTCATTTCAGCATCCTTCCTGCGTCCACTTTCAGTGTGTGTCCCGTGACATAGCGGGCCTCGTCCGAGGCAAGCCACAGCGCTGCGCTGGCCACGTCCTGGGCTTCGATCAGTTTTACCGGCAGCGCATGGCCGGCATGGATGAAGTCAACCAGGTCTTCGACCTTCATCTTCGACGCCTGCGCCATGCCCTTGATGATGTCGGTGTTGACGGCGGTGGGGTGCAGGGTGTTGACAGTGATGCTGTAGGCGGAGAGCTCCTGCGCCAGGCTCTTCGCCAGGCCGACGACGGCCCACTTCGAGGCGGAGTAGTGCGCCATCCCAGGCTCTCCGCGCATTCCGGCAACCGAAGAGGTGATCAGGATACGGCCGCCTTTGTTACGGGCAATCATGTGCGGCACCGTATATTTGATGGCGAGCCAGACCCCCTTGACGTTGACGTCCAGCATGATGTCCCACCACTCCTCGGTGATATCCCAGGTGAGCGCCATGTCGGCGATGCCGGCGTTGCAGACCAGGATGTCGATGTGGCCAAAGCGGGCGAGGATCAGGGAAACGGCGTTTTCCATGGCCGTGGCACTGCGCACGTCGGCTTCGATCGGCAAAGCCTCGCGACCGAGCGCCTTCACAAGCTGCACGGTTTGATCGAGGTCGTCGGCATTGGCCAGGGAATAACGCGGGTACGGCAGGTCGTGGCAAACATCCAGCGCCGCAATGTCTGCGCCTTCTCCGGCCATTGCCACCGCGTGCGCCCGCCCCTGGCCCCGGGCGGCCCCGGTGATCAGCGCCACTTTGCCGTCCAGCTTGCCCATCCCCACAGCCTCACGTCGCGATGACCGTCGAGTGCGAGCCCTCACAGCCACTTCGGACGGAGGCGAGAACTTCGCCGGCTGTCGGGTCCGCAGCTCGCTCTGAAGGTGGTTACGGCGGACGTGCCGGCTTCGTCCGCACGCGCCCGCCGCACCAGCTCCGGAAAATGCGGGACGGGTGTTAGTAGACGCCGCACATGCCGTCGATGCTGACTTCCTCGATCAGCACCTCTTCGACGATGTCTGGCGTGGCGGCCGCAGGCTCCGGGCTGACGGTCGGTTGTGTCGCCGCGGCGATGAGGCCGGTCCGGTCGTCGGTATCGGTGGGTGAGAAGCTGTCTCTGTCGTCGCTGCGCATCGGTCCTCCTGTTGATCGAGATCTTGTCGATATCGGTCCGTCGTCCTGGCTCCCGGATCAGGGTCATTGCCTCCACTGTAGTTTCGGAATCATCGGCCTCAGCGTCTTTTGGGCGAGGCAGCCGCGCCAGACGCCGAGCTGGTAGGCGATCATTTCCAGCCAGAAAAGCCCGACAAAGGTCGGAAGTCGGCAGGATGGCTTCAGCCGGCGATGGTCCGTCGCGGGCGCCAGCACGAACAGGATGCTCGCCGCCGGCAGCAGAGCCGGAAACAGACCGGCGAGACCGAGCAGCGGCAGGCTGTAGTAGCGGACGACGTTCGCGCTCAGGCCGTGCATCGAGGCGTAATGTTCCCGCAGCACCGCCGCCGCGACGCGTCGAACCGGCACCACGGCCCCAAGGCGGCGGAGTCGCCGGTGTTTGCCGATGACCTCGTGGGTCAGCAGTGCCGCAACCAGCGTCAGCAGCGCCAGCGCCGCCGGGGCATTCAGCGACGCTGCCGTCAGCGCAGCCAGGACCAGCAGGCTCGACCGGGGCAGAGGCATCACCCGCCGACCGGCCGGGTGGCGGAGCTGCAGGTCCGCTTCCGAAGATGCGTAGTCGCTGCGCCTGCGCAGCAGTGCGCCGAGTCGTTCCCGGTGATGATGAATGACGGTGCTCGACGGCACGTAATGGGCGCGCAGACCGGTGCGCAGCAGCCGCCAAGTGAGGTCCACGTCCTCCCCCAGGCGCATCTCGGGAGTGAAGCCGCCGGCGGCGAGGAACGGGTCGCGACGGACGACGACATTGCAGGCCGGCAAGTACGCCACCACCTCCCCCGGGCCGACGCTGCCGGAGGTCGCCCCCATGTCCAGCGGCGAGCGGACGGCTTCGAAGGCGGCGACGGCGCCGGAAGGCGGCGGGGCGCTGACGCGACCCCCGATGATCGCCTGTCCGGGATCGGTCAGGTACGGAACCAGCGTGCGCAACCAGGACGGATCGGCGACGCAGTCGTTGTCGATGAATGCCAGCAGGTCGCCCTCCGCTTCGGCTGCGGCCAGATTGCGCGCTGCCGACTGGCCTGCGTTGCGTTCGAGCCGGATCAGCCGGACGGGGAGACCTGCCAGCGCCGGGGCAAGCGGCGGTTCCGATGCGTCGTCGACGACGATGATCTCGGCGGGTGGTCCCGGATAATCCTGCGCCAGCAGCGATTGGATGCATGCGCGGGTGCCGGCATGTCTGCCGCGCGCGGCGACAATGATCGAAACGGTCGGCCACTGGGCGGGAGGCAGCAGGGTCCGGGTCAGGAGTCGCCGCTCGGCGAGCCGGTCGAGAAAGCTGGCGGCGACGGGCGGCGATAGTCCCGCTGCCCGCGCTGCCTCTGCTGCGGTCCCGCCGCTGCCCGCGATCGCCGCGGCGAGTGCGAACCCCTGGTGGTTGAGACGCATCGCCATCAGCGGGCGCATCGAGAGCAGCAGACCCGCCTGTGGCCGGCCCCCTCCGCCAGGCCCGAGAGCGACGAGCTCAAGTCCCGGCTGCAAGGTGTAGTGTCCCCAGCGCCCGTCTCCTGCGGATGCTCCCCCCGCAGCAATCGGGACCGGCGCCAGAGTCGGCAAGGAGGCATCCATCACGGCGCCGCCTCTTCGCCGTGAGCACCGGTATCGGCCGGGAGGATTCGCAGAAGGCCGTCGATCCGCGCGCGGAGGTAGCTGCCGCCACGGTGCGGACACGCGGCGCGCGGATCGCCGAGCGTTCCTGTCGCCGTCACCGGGCGCAGCCCAACCTGGCGCAGCAGCGGCATCACATCCGCCATCGATCCGGTATATCCGGCAACCGCCCGGTCCATGTGAACCAACTCGGGACAGAGGTGCAGCATCTCAGACGTTTCGCCCTCGCCCGCGTGCAGGCCCGCCTCGTCAGGCTTGATCCCATCAGCCGCGGCAATGTCCGCCAGCGTCCTGTCCAGCCTCTTGGAGGAGGTGAGAACCGTGACCTCAAGATCGCCGGCCTGTTCCTCGAGGCGGGCCCGCGCCAGTTCCAGCGCCCGGGTGTTGCCGCCGTGGGCCGAGAGCAGGACCAGCCGCCGCACTCCCCACGCCGTCATGCGCCGAGCACAGTCGATGATCAGGCCCGCCAGCGTCTCGTGGTCGAGGCTGAGGAGTCCGGCAAATCCGGTGTGTTCGTCGGAACAGCCGATCGGTATGGCTGGCGCGACGAGGACGTCGGATCGGCGTGCCCCCACCTGTATCGCAAGGAACGCTGCACGCACGGTGTCGGTGCCGAGCGGCAAGTGCGGGCCGTGCTGTTCGGTGGCACCGAGTGGCAGGATGACCGTGATGCAGCCGGCGGCGACCGCGCGTTCGACTTCCGGCCAGGTCATTTCGGCGAGGCGGTGGGTCATGCGAGGGTGTCCAGGAAGCCACGATCGGCGAGGAAGCTGATAATCGCGTCCGCCATTTCCTCGGGCGGTCCCTCCGCCAGCTGAGACGCGCTTCGCGTGACGCCGGCGGCCAGGATCTGCCCGATGCGCTCGTGCGGCGGCAGGTTGCCGTCGGGAATGAAGATGGTGCGGGGACGCGGGCGCGGCGGCGTTGCCGCGTGTACGGTCGAGGCCGGAAAGCCCAAATCGAGTGGCGACAGGCCCAGATCGGGAAGATCGCGAAACGGGATGGTGGCGCGCCGCGCCTGCATCAGGCCGGGCAGGCCGGCGTAGCGCAGGCGGAGGCTGTCGTCGGCGATCGCAAGAACCGCCGGCATGGTCACTTCGCCTTCCGCTCGGCCGCCACGGGCGAGGCGACGCTGGAACCGCACGCGCGCCGCCTGGATCTCGAGTTGGATGATGTCGGTGACCACCGGCCAGCCGAGGTATTCGCCCAGCAGTGCCGGGATCTTGCCGGATCCCCTAGCCAGACTGCGCCAGCCGCACAGGACCAGATCCGGCGGGCCCTCGGTGCGCAAGGCCGCCGCCAGGAGGACCGAGGTCACGGCAGGCTTGGTCGATGTCCTCGTTTCGTCCCACAGGCGGAGCACGCTGTCGGCTCCGGCCGCGAGCGCTTCGCGCAGCACCTGTTCGGAGTCGACAGGGCCGACCGTCAACGCCGTGACCGTGTCGGCCACCCTGCGCAGACAGAGGGCAGTCTCGAGTGCGGCGGCGTCGGCCGGGTCGAGAATGTGCAGCGTCCGCTCGGAGTCGATCTCGCCGGTCAGCGGATCGACTTCAATCGTGTCCGGGTCGGGCACGAGGCTGAGACAGACAGCAAAGCGCATCGCCCTGTTATCCCTTTACGATTCGCGGAAGGTCACACCGAACCCGCCCGTGGGATAGGTCCAGGTCAGCGCACCTTCCTTGCTGCACACGAGATAACACGTGCCGCACTCGAAGCATTGTTCATAGTTGAACAAAACACTTCCATCATCCAGTGGCACGAAGAGATTAGCCGGGCAAACATAAACACAGGATTTCACCGAGCACGTCTTGCATTTTTCCGGATCGACGACGATGTGCGGCTTGTTGTCCACCTTGAAGCGGACGGTTCGCATCTTCTCTTCGTGGGTCGTCATTACCATAGGTAGCTCCTTGCTGCCCGATAGACGTCGTGCAACAGATGCTGCGGCTTGGCGCCGAACCGGCGCAGCGTTTTGAAGTAGAGGGGCAGTATTTTCTGCTTCGCCTCGCCGTCCACCCGGAAGAGGCGCTCGAAGCTCTCCGCGGCCATTTCCGGGTAGACGTTCTGCAGACGCTCGCTGTTGACGAAATGCGGCGCGTGTCGATAGGCGCGAAAGTCGGTGAACACGTTGTGCGGCCACAGCAGTTCGGTGTACCGCTCCAGCGTGTGGCGGGTGAAGTCGCGCACCCGGTGGGCCTCGATCGCCGCCTCGCCAGCTGCGATCCCCGACTGCATCGCGTAGTTGATGCCCTCGATGTAAAGGCCCGTCGCCAGACAGAAGCCGGCAGCGTCGCCTGCAACCAGCATCCCTGAGGCCACCAGTTTCGGCATCATGCTCCAGCCGCTCTCGGGGATCAGATGGGCGGAGTACTCGCGCAGCTTCGCGCCGCGCACCAGCGGTGCGACCGCCGAATGGGACTTGAACACCTCCAGCAGGTCATAGGGCCGCTTCTTCGTCTCAACCAGCGAGGAGACCTGGCCGATCACCCCCAGCGAGAGGGAATTGCGGTTGGTATAAAGGAAGGCGCCGCCGCGCACGTTCTCGGTGACGGCACCGACGTATTCCAGCACCATCCCCTCGTTGCCGGAGAGGTGGAAGCGCTCGCGGATGATCGCCTCGTCCAGGCCGAGCACCTCTTTCACGCCCAGCGACAGCTCGTCCGTTTTCAGCTTGCGTTGCAGCCC
>DAIQPV010000109.1:0-9040 GCA_036787145.1 Rhodospirillales bacterium | reverse complement strand
TGGAGATCGTCGACCGCAGGGCCGATGCGTCCGGAAAGCAGTTGGGCAGCCCCCCGCAACAGGAGAAAGCGAGACTCCTTGGTCAAGTCCGGGCGATGCTGGCCCGCGACCTGGAGGACCCCGATCGACTCAACGGCGAACCCCTGACCGAGGAGGAACTGGCTCAGCCGCAGCCGCAAGCTCTCCCGATCGGCGGGAGCCGCGGCAACAAGGTCGCGCTCGAGGGCCTGGCGTTTCGAGACAAAGCCGCCGGGCTTGTCGGCCAGCCAGTCTGCGGAATCGAGCAGCGGATCGCCTGCGTCAGCGCTGTCGTCGGCATTTTCCGGCGAAACCGCCAGACCGTCGCTGCTCGAAATCTCGACGCCGTCGGCAAGCGCGCGAACGCGCAGGGTGTCAATGCGGGGCTGAACGACGATGCCCTGCAAGGTCGCAGCGAGGCGGAACTGCGGGTAGGTCAACGGCCGATCCACGTGGGCCGCCAGCGGAATGACCGGCACCACCACGATCGTTTCGCCTTCCAACGGATCTTCCAGCGCCACAGGTTCTCCCGGCTGTGCGACCGGCAGCAGGAGCCGGCTGACGGCCCCTCCGTCCTCCGCGACCACCGGCACGATCGACGCCCCTGATGACGGTTGCTGGTCGCCAAAGCGCAGGATCCAGGCCAAGCCTTCCCGTTCGATGCGAACAGCCACATCGGGCCGTGCCTCGATCCGCAGCATCGTCGCGCGCTCATGGGCACGCTGATCGAGGCGCAGCACCAGGCCGCGCGCCGCTTGTGCCAGAGCGCCCGTATCGCGCTTCGACGGCTGATCGAAGATCGCCCAGATAACATTGCCGCGGCGAAACACCGCCGCCGCGACAGGTCGCTCCCAGTCGATCCGAAGCATTGCCGTTTGCGGAACCTGGGCCGGTTGTGCCGGCGGCGCAGCTGCCGCGGGAGCCTCCGGAGCCGGAGCCTGCGCGGGCTGTTCCGGCAGGCTGGGTGAGGCCGGTACATCGGGACCTGGTGATGGGGAGGATGGTGCACCTTCGGCTTTCGTCGTTCCCACGGACGGCACCGCTGGCGAAGGCGGAGTGTCCGGGGCCGTCGCGGCGGGCCCCTCATTTGCCGCTGTTGCCGGCGCCGTGGGGGGAGTCTGTGGCGCTGGCGGCGCGGCTGCATGATCCGCTGTCTGGGGGCGGGCCACCGGCGCAAGGACATCGACGACGATATTGCGGCCTTGGCGCGAATCGCGAACCTCGGAGTCCGCGCTGACCCAGAGACGGGCCCGCGTCGCCGTCTCGCTGTGCTGGCTGTCGCCGCCGTGCACGTACTTCAGGTAACGGCGATCGAAGTTGCGCGCATCGATCTCCGCCGGTCGATCGAAATCGATGGCAATGCCTTCCGGGGTGCGTTCAATGCGATAATCCACAGGCCGATCCCAGGCAAAGAGAACCCGGCTGAGGCCGCGATGCTGGCCGGTCTCCACCCGAACCTTCTCGACCGGGATCGTCTCGGCACCCGTCGGCTGCGCCGCGGTCGCGGCCTCGTCCCCCGCTCTCGCCCGCTGTCGTACGAAATCGACGAAAACGGACCGATCATTGGCATAGGCCAAGCCGCCGACGCCTGGCTCCAGGGGAAAATCGAGCGTGCGCCCGTCGTCATCCAGCTTCGAAGTCCCAACAAACCCCGAGAGCGTCTTGACTGCGGCAAAGTCCCCCTCGACAGGCCGATCAAACTGAAGGATCAGGCGTCGGTCGCGAACTTCAGAGCGCAACTCGACCGGCGACAGCCACGTCATGGTCAGACGCGCGCGGTCCCCTTCGACCGAGGCTGTAAAGCGCACCACCTCGGCAGCGACCGGTGCGGAGAACAAGAAAAGGACGAACATGGCGACCGGAATAGAAAGCGCCCTCAGGGCGGTATCGAACCGCGCCCGCTCAGCCGTCATCCTCGGTGCTCGCGTAAAAGACCAGATCAACCCGGCGCGCATTGGCGTGACGATCACTACCGGCGGTTTCTCCTAATTCATCGTACCGGCTTTCGGCAAGCCCATAGCAGGCAAGCCGTCGGCCCAGACCCGTCGTACCGAGCAGATCCGCCACGGCGAGGGCACGCGCCAGCGAGAGCTCCCAGTTGGAAGCGAAAGCTGCTCCCGCCGGGATCGGCTCGGGATCCGCATGCCCCTCCACGACGATTCGGTTGCCGACGCCACGCAGCATGGGCGTCAGCTCCAGCAAGGCAGTACGCGCTTGCGGGGAAACGACGGCGGATCCGGAGATGAACAACAGCACGTGCGGTATGCCCAGAACCAGCCGGTCGTGATCTTGACGGATCTGGATTCCCTGCAACGATGGAACCGCCGACACCGCCGCATGGAGGACTTCCGCCAGGTAGTCGAGATCGAGGGCAACCACCGGCTGTTTGTGCTGGATGCCAAACCGGGCGGCGACCTGCGGCAGCTGCAGTCCTTCCCAGTTCAGGGACTGCGCCAGTGAGTGAGCAGTCTTGCGCCAGGACACCGGCTCGATGTTGGACGTGGCGAACAGCATGACCAGAAAGGTCAGCATCAGCGAGATCAGGTCGACGAAGGTGATCATCCAGGGCGGCGCCTGGGATTCACCCGCGCCCGATTCCTCCGAGGCACTGTGCCGCCATCTCTCAGGTCGCATCGGCGCCGCTTGTGCCGGGACCGCCGGTGCGGTGAAACCGGAAGATCAGTGTCACCCGATTCGGCATCGGTGCAACGCCGACCGTAATCACCTTCGGAGACGCACCTCGATCGATCAGCGCGGTGGCAAAAGCCGCTGCCCGTCGCGCTGCCCGCGGTAGCAGCTCGACCTCCCCGTGTTCGGGAGGGGAAACCCCGGCAGACTCCCGCGACGGCATGGGCATCGTCAGCAGCATGCTCAGTCGGAGACCGGGTGGCGGCGTGCCGAGTGCGGTCACGATCCGGTCGATGATCGGAACCGCGGTATCCGCCGGCCCGATCGCCTCCTCGTCAAAGAGATCGGACTCCTGGATCGACAGCCGCAGTTCCGAGCCTCGACCAGGGCGCTGGACACGTGCGATGCGAAGCAGCGCTTGCAGATCGCCGCCCAGTTCGGCCAATGCGGACCGGCCGGCAAGGAACAGCGCATCCTCGGCGTCGGTATCCGCGGCTGGTTGCAGCGCCTGTCTGACGCTCTCGACAAGCGCTTCCGACTTGGGTGTGTCAGGATGCGACAGGCCGACCAGCAAGATAAAAAAGGCGAAGAGGACAAGATAAAGAGCGGCAAACACCGGCCAGGCATTGGCTTGGCCAGGTGTGCCGTGCTGGCGTGACAGAGAAAAAAGCACGGGTGAGCGCCGACAGCGCTGCCGGAGCGTCAGAGGGGACCCAGCACCGACGACAGCTTCGCTTTCAGCGTCTCCGCATTGAACGGCTTGACGATATAATTGGAGACACCGGCCTCTTTGGCGGCGACCACGTTCTCCGTTTTGCTTTCCGCGGTGATCATGATGAACGGAATGTGCTTCAGTCGGGGTGACTTGCGGACCTCGCGCAAAAGCTGCAAGCCGGTCATCGGCTCCATGTTCCAATCGGAAATGACCAGGGCGAAATCCTGCTGGTCCAGGGCCTGAAGCGCCGAAGCGCCATCGCTGGCCTCCTCAACGTTCTGGAACTCCAGTTGGCGCAGCAGGTTGCGGATAATCCGAAGCATCGTCTTGTAATCGTCGACGATAAGAATTGGGATATTCCTGTCGACAGCCATCTCTCACCTCCATGTCTCTGACGCCTTGCCGAAGTCCCGCACTTCACCCGCCTCTGATTTTCAGCCGCCAGCCGTGTGCGCACCGGCGGCCAACTGCCGCAGCTTCGCCAGCTCCTCGGTGATTGCCTTCGCCCTGGCGGGATTCATGTTGGCCATGACCGGCGCGAGCTTCCGTTCTGACATCCGCTCGGCCACCTGAAGCAGCGTCGCCATTTCGAGCTCTTCCAGGATTCGCGCGGCATCTTTCGGCTTCATGTTCTCGTAGATTTTGACGAGAGAGCGGATCTGCTCCTCCTGCTGGGTATCGTGGGCCTTCAGCAGGCCCTGCAGCAGCGTCTCCAGTTCGCGCAGCTCGCGCAGCTTCTGATCCAGCCGGGCCTCGCCAGCGCGCAGAACGTCCGCGCGGCGATCAATGTCTTCGGCACGAGCGTCAAGGGCTTGCCGACGCGCGGCCAGTTGCTGCAACACCTGCACCTCCTGGGCACTCGGCGGCTGCGTCTCCGGAGCAGCCGCCGGCGCGGCCGCCGCGGTCGGCTTCGCATCGCCGGTGCCTGCGGGGGGTGCCGCTCCCTGCTCGCCGGGTGTGGGACGAGCGTCCGTTCGCTGACTGGCCGCCGGCGACCGGCTGCTCGCTTCGGCGTGCGCTTCGGCGTGCGCTTCGGCGATCGCCGATGACGTGAAGCCCGTTCCGATGAGCATGCGGGCGACGTTGTGTATTTTGACCCCGAGCAACAGCGTCGCGGCCGCGAGAAACAGCGGCAGCAGACGGGCATAGCGGGCAAGCTTCATCATCGTCGTCGCTCTCAGCCGTGTGCCCGCATCGCGGCGAGCAGGTGGAGCTCCGCTGCGGACCGTGGCTGGCTGGCCGGCCGGCCCGGACGCGGGCCCGCTGTCTCAGCGCCCCCGGTGGCCTGAGCCAGCTTCGGCCGCAGATCCGTCCGCTTGGCTGAGCGAACACTCTCTTCCAGCCGATCGGCAACGCTGCCGCCGCGCTCCATCAGAAACTGCAGATCCTCCACCAGGGCGCGCGCCTGGTCGATCCGCTCCTGCAGCGACTGCGCCGACAGCTTCAGCCCGCTGACACCGTGATCTGCGCGATCTGTCGCTTCCTGAAAGACCCGCGCCAGCTTTTCCAGCTCGGCGCGGTCGCCGCGCAGCCCGGTCAGCCGCCGGTTGAGGATAGCGGTCGTGACGATGCACGCCGCCAGCAAAGCGACCATCAACACGTCAAGGGCTATGCTCCAGGACACGGCTCAGTGCTCCCGTCTGGTCTTGTCGATCCGATCTTCGATCTGGATGGCGATATGGCTGCCGCGCCGCCCCATCTTTGCCGTGAACATCGGCACCCCGGCACACCGCAACTGGACCGGGCTGTCCGCCGTCGCGGAAAACATGATCCGACTGCCGATCTTCAAAGCGAAGATGTCCTGAAGAGGCAGATAGCGTTCGTCCATGACCGCTGTCATTTCGACTTCGGTGAACCACAATTCCTCGGCGAGGTGGGCCTCCCAGATCGAGTCTCGTCCGAACTTCTCGCCCATGAACATTTGCAGCAGAAGTTCGCGCACAGGCTCCAGCGTCGCGTACGGAAGCAGCAGGTCCAGACGGCCGCCGCGATCTTCCATGTCGATGCGCAGGCGCGCGACGATCGCGGCGTTCGACGGCCGCGAAATCGTGGCGAAGCGGGGGTTCGTCTCCAGGCGCTCGAAGCGAAAATTCACAGGACTGATCGGGGCGAACGCCGAGCTGAGGTCGGCGAGGACGACGTGGATCATCCGTTCGACGAGCGATCGCTCGATCGTCGTATACGGCCGGCCCTCGATCCGCATCGCGGCGGTGCCGCGACGACCGCCGAGGAGCACGTCGACAATCGAATAGATCAGCGACGAATCGACGGTGATCAGCCCGTAGTTATCCCACTCCTCGGCCCTGACCACGCTGAGGATTGCCGGCAGAGGAACGCCGTTCAGATAATCGCCGAAGCGAACGCTGGAGACGCTGTCGAGCGACACCTCAACGTTGTCGGACGTGAAATTCCGCAGGCTGGTCGACATCAATCGAACAAGTCGATCGAAGACAACCTCCAGCATGGGCAGCCGTTCGTACGACACCAGGGCGCTGTTGAGGATCGCCTGGATCCCGGTGCTGTCGCCGGCGGGACCTTCCTGGGCGTCGAAGCCGAGAAGACTGTCGATCTCGTCCTGGTTCAGAACCCGCGCCGACTCGCGCCGCCGCTCGGCTCCAGGACCCGTGCCGGCGCCCCCGGGCTCATGATCGCCGCCCGCTGGCCCTGCGTCGGATTCCTGCAGCGAGCGTTCCCATTCGCTGGCCAGGTCGTCTTCGGCGCTTGCTTCGGTCACCCCTGCGGTTCCTTTCGCCCGCTTCGCCGCTACTGGACGAGCAGTTCATTGAACAGGACATCCCGCACGGCGACGGGCGCCACCGCGGCCGAAATCCGTCGCAGCAGTTCCTCGCGCAGCCTGAAGCTTCCTGCCGAGCCTCTCACTTCGTCTATCCGCAGTTCGCGAAGATAGACCTGGCAGTAATCGATAACGCGCGGTAACAACCGCTCAACATTTTCCTGGTCCTCTTCTTTCGCGAGTTCGAGGCTGATATTGACCTTGAGGAACGTGGACCGGCGTTCTCCTGTATTCAGGCTGACAAGGAGCTCGGGGAGCGCGTAGAACACGGGTGGCGCGGAGGCTGCCTCTGAGTTCTCTGTTTCGGCTGTCCTGCTCCCAAGAATGCCGTCAAGGAGCCCGGAGAAATATCCTCCGGCACCTGCGCCGAGAACGACGACCAGCGCGCCGACACCGATCAGCAAAAGGCGGCGCTTGCCGCCGCCGCTCTTGGCTGCGGCTTCTTCGGCTGCCTCATCGACAACCGCTTCTTCGTGCTCGTCTGCTGACGCCATCGATCAGGAACCTCGCCGCCCGGCGGGACCGGGCCGCCGCTGAGGCGCACTTTAGAGCGGCACAGTTAACAACTCGTTGCCCCGAGCGGAGGTCGGCAAGAAGTGCCGTCTGCCGGCCGCCGCCTGGCGCAACTTGCCGGGAGAGCGCCGCTGCAACGGCATCGCTTTCCCGTAATTTATTGATATACCTATGAATATATCTTTGGCACGCGGATTGCCGAAAGACCGCTCAGCAACCACAGCGAGCGGCCACCATGGAAAACTCACTTGTCGTCGCGTTGACCCGACAGGATACGCTGCGCCGGCAGTTGGATGTGGTTGCCAACAATCTCGCGAACATGAACTCGACGGGGTTCAAGAACGAGCGTCTGTTGTTCGTCGAGCATCTGGTGCCGACACCCTCGGGCGGCGAGCGCATGGGGGACGCAATCGCCCTGGTGCGCGACGTCGCCACCGTGCGCGACCTGGCCGCCGGTGAGCTGAAGGAAACCGGCAGCGATCTGGACGTCGCCATCGCCGGCGAGGGCTACCTGAGTGTTTCCACCCCGGACGGGCCGCGCTACACCCGCAACGGCCACCTGCAGCTGAACGAGAACGGAGAACTGGTGACGGCACAGGGCCAGCCCGTCCTGGCCCAGGGTGCTCCCGTTCAGCTCGGTCTTGAGGATGCGCGCATCTCCATCGCCCGCGATGGCATGATCTCGAGTGAAAGCACGGATCTCGGCCGGCTCGACATCGTCCGCTTTTCCAGGCCGCAGGCCCTGTTGGCGGGCGAAGGGGGAGTGATGATGGCCGGCAACCAGCAGCCGGAACCGGTCGCCGCGCCAGTTGTGCTGCAAGGGATGCTGGAGGGCTCGAACGTCGAGCCCATCTCCGAGATCGAACGACTGATCGATCTCCAGCGCGCCTACGACCAGGCCCGCCAGCTCGTCGACCGTGAGGACGACCGCATTCGCAAGATGCTTCAGACCTACGCCGGCTAAGCGGCAGCAACCCTCGAACGGATTGATCTGATGAGAGCTCTCAACATCGCAGCGACCGGAATGCTCGCTCAGCAACGCAACGTCGAGGTCGTCTCCAACAACCTCGCGAACATGAATACGACGGGATTTCTGCGCAGGCGCACGGAATTTCAGGACCTGCTGTATCAGAACATCCGCCGCGTCGGCTCCACATCCTCGGAAAACGGCGAGGTCGTGCCGACCGGCGTGCAGATCGGCCTCGGGGTCAAGCTGGCTGGCGTCTACCGCATCCACGCGCAAGGGAACCTCACCGCGACCGACAATCCGTTCGACCTCGCGATCCAGGGCAAGGGGTTCTTCCAGGTGGAGATGCCGGACGGCAGCACCGCCTACAGCCGCGACGGCACGTTCCAGCTCAACGCCGAGGGACAAATGGTGACTCACGACGGTTGGATCGTCCAGCCGGCGCTGGCGGTGCCGGTGGATGCCGTTGATGTCACGATCAATCAGAGCGGCGAAGTGTTGGCCAAGATCGATGGCCAGGTCGAGCTGCAGAACGTCGGGCAGCTGCAGCTGGCTGTCTTCCCCAACGAGGCCGGCCTCGAAGCCGTCGGCAGCAATCTCTTTCGCGAGACCGCTGGGTCCGGAGCCCCCGTTATCGGTCAACCGCAGGCGCTCGGGTTCGGCAGCATGCTCCAGGGCTTCCTCGAAACCTCCAACGTCAACGCCGTCGAAGAGATCACCAACCTGATCTCGGCGCAGCGCGCCTATGAAATGAACTCCAAAGTGATCCAGGCCGCCGACGAGATGTTGGCGACGGTCGGCAACGTTCGATAGGAGGAGGAAATGCGCGCCATTGTCGTGCTGCTGGGCTGCCTGCTGATTCTTTCCGCCGTTTCGGCCGAAGCGGCGGGCCAGACGACCGATCCTCGGGACGCGATGCTGCAGATGGCGACAAAGCGGCTTGCCGACGCGGTCATCGAGGATGTCATTCTGGAGGCGCTGGCGCAGCGGCAGGTCGATGTGAAGGGCGCCACCGTTCGGTTTACCGGCCTCTCAGCAACCGCGGCAGTGGCCACTGAAGCCGACCTCTCGATTGAGCGGATCAACTGGCAGCCGGCGACACAGCGGTTTTTCGCGTCGCTTCTTGCAAAGCCACAGCAAGGCGAGGTTCAGCGCATTTCGGTGATCGGACAACTGTCCCGGGATATCCAGGTGCCGGTGCCCGTCCGACCGCTGGCGGCCGGGCAGGTCATTGCTGTTTCCGACCTCGAATTGGTGTCGTGGGGCGATCGGCGCCTGCCGGCGAATGCGATCCGGGATGCGGGCGAGATGATCGGCCAGATGCCCCGCCGACCCCTGCAGCAGGGCGGACTGGTGACGACCGCGGACCTCAAGCGGCCGGTGGTCGTCGGCGCGGGGCCGGCGG
>DAIQPV010000108.1:0-9218 GCA_036787145.1 Rhodospirillales bacterium | reverse complement strand
CGGATGGTCCGACGACTTCGCCAGATCCGTACTCGGCCAAATGCGATAGCCCTGACCCCCATTGTGCCCCATCTGGCCAATTCAGGAAGGCTTGTGCTAGGGTTGCTCGATACGCCTAGCGCGGGATAAGGGGCGGTTAAAGAAAGTGGTCACGTGCGCCAAGGGGAGGGCGTCGCGGATGAGCAATCATTTTCTCAACAACCATTGTCAACTCTACACGCACGATCTGGATCACTCCCGCGACATGATGGCGCGAATGTGGGAGCGCCACGAAATCCATCTGAATGCCGGCTACACGTACAGCATCAGATGGCACCAGGCCGATCTGAAGAACATCAGCCTCAGTTACTGCGACAGCCCCACCTCCGTTCACATTGTCGCCGGGCCGGTCGGTCATTCCTACCGCCTGGGGCTGCACGAAGGGGGTTATGGGAGCCAGCGCATCAACGGCCGCGAAATGATCTCGACCCCCGCCCGCGCCAGCTTGCACGCTCCCGGTCAGGAGCTCGACCTGAACACGGCACCCTTTCGGGCGCTGTTCCTCAACTTCGATGGCGCGTTCGTCGAAAAGCCGCTGGAGCGCCGATTTGGGCAGCTTCCGCCGTTCGAGGAGTGGGCATGTGAGCTCTCCGTCCGATCGGGTCCGGCTGGCTGCCTACGCTCGCTCAGCCGCTGGATGGCGAAGGAACTCGACCGGCCCAGTTCGTGGCTGCTCGCCTCGCGCTCGACCGCCGCGCGGCTGGAGCGCGCCCTGCTCGGGCTGTTTCTCGACAGCCTGGGCGAGCTTCGCCCACCGGTCCGGCGGCGAAACGATGATCTGGCCGTTCAGCAGATCAAGCGCGTCGAAGAATGGATGGATGCGAATTTCGCCGATGCGGTCACCGTCGATGATTTGGCGGACGTGGCCGGGGTCGGCGTCCGCTCGCTGCAGAACGCCTTCCGCCGGCTGCGGGGCTGTACGCCCCTGGAAGCCCTGACGCGCCGCAGACTGAACGCCGCCCGGGAGGCCCTGGGCGCCGCCCCGCCACACGCGACAGTCACGCAAGTGGCGGCCGATTGCGGCTTCTTCCACTTTGGCCGCTTCGCCGAGTACTACCGCCGTTCGTTCGGCGAAACGCCGTCCGCGACCCTGGCCCGGGCCAAGCGGCGGTAGCAATAGGTCCTACGCCGCAGTGAACACACGCCGATTACGTTCCTATCCCCCAGAACCCGGGCGGATAGGAACTGATTCGGTGTGTAGACTTGAACGACTAGTCCTGTGCCCACACAAATGTGGCACGATCACCTGGCTGGAGATCCTCAAGGTGTCCAATATCAACAACGCTGTACCAGACCCCTAAACCTTTCGGTTTACGAAAGGTCAGCGATTGGCCGTTCTGAACCTGACCGGCCCATAGACTATTGTCTGCTGAGTTGCCTCGGCCTTCCGCCTGAATAACCCACTCGCTACCTCCACCATCGCGCAATATGATCTCTTTTGCCCATCCGCTCGCATTCTCTCCAATCGTCAGCCTGAATTCGACGATTTCCGGCGCAACAGCGTTATGCTCTACCTGGTAGAGGATTAAGTCTGCGCCATCTTCAGTTCGGAAACGCCCTTGGTCAATGCTT
Source organism: Rhodospirillales bacterium (assembly GCA_036787145.1). Taxonomy (GTDB): domain Bacteria; phylum Pseudomonadota; class Alphaproteobacteria; order Rhodospirillales; family Defluviicoccaceae; genus Defluviicoccus. The sequence goes on along the minus strand of DAIQPV010000108.1, from coordinate 7,607 downwards.
GCCCATCCGTCTCCAAGTCCGATCTCGGGACGGGTTGTCGGAATGATTAGCCAAATTTGTCCAAGATAGATCGCCGGCCAGGGAAGCGTTAGGTAAACTCCATTACCCCGATCCACAGCTCGAATAAGTTCTGTCTGCAATCTGAAGTAACCTACGACCGCAGCTACCACTGCAGCTACCACGGGCGCTGCGACGCCAGCAACTGCTAAAGCTGGTCCCAATATCGCACCGGCGATCTCCCCTATTCGAGGACCGGCGGCCAAGAGCTGTTCGACGTCACCATGGTCAAGTACAAGGACGACACCCCATAAATTGGTCGTAACGTACGCCATTTTTTCCTCTGCCCGTTGCCGTGAGATACACGAGATTCTAGATTCTGGGTTCAAACGCTTGGATGAAGAATCGGCTCGGCTCCGCCCGTTCGGTCGGCTGAATGTCAGCATGACGACGAGGTCGACCAACGGTCTCGGTTGTTAAGGATAATCTTGTGTTGGCAGCAAATCTGCGAACGCTCCTGACCTGCTCAAGGTCTGGTAATGGGGGGAGAAAAAGATGATGTTCTTTGTCTGATACCTCATGGAAGTGAATGATAACGTCTGGAGGAAGATCTATTCCCACCTCGCGAAGTGCGTCTCTTGGAGAATCGATAAGTCGGCGACGATAGTTGTGATCCATACCGGCTCTTGTCACCGCGTTGTCAAGTCTCTGTGCGTCAATGTTGAGCGCCATGTCTGCCTTTCCTTGGTCTTTAGCGCGCTTCCCGAGCGCTTGCGGAAAGGTACCCGAGCGTGGCAGAGCGGCAATCCGGCGCGCGCAATGCGATTCAGATTTTCGTTTTTCGGATAAGGACGACGAGCGGCGCCAGTCGGCCGCCTGGCTTCAAGACTCGGCGAGGCAGCCGATGTAGGAGGGGCCGTCCTGGCGTTCGAACATCGCCTCGCGGCCCTTGTTCCAGAAGATCGTGCGTTCGTCGCCGTAGCGCGCGCCCGAGGCTGAGATCACCCTCGGCAAATCATAGTCGCGATCGTCGACCCGCAGCCACATCCGGTCCTTGTCAGGATCGAACGTGGCGCGCAGGACGGTTCCGTTCGGACAGAAGAAGGACACGGTTTTCGGCGAGACCGATTCGCCTCCCGCGCATGACAAAAGCAGGAGCGACGCGGCCAAGGCCGCCGGATAAGCCTTCACGCGTCCTCGCCGAGCGCGCGAAAGGCGATGACGCGGCCGACGAGAAACCCCGCGAACGCCGAAAGAATCGGCACGGCGCCGATGGACGCCAGCCAGGCGAAAAAGGCGATGGCGGCGGCCAGGCGGAGAAGGTGCAGCCCTTTTCCCACCCACTCCGGCGCTCCCTCGGGCAGGCCGCTGTTCAACTGCATCGACATGTAGTAGCCGAAGCCGACGATCAGGCCGAGCGCTGCATAGGAGAGGACGGCCTCCAGGTCGGCCCCGACAAAACCACCGCTACCATCCATGTTGCCGGCCTTTTATGCATCCTCCGCCCGCCAATCTAGGCGGCAGGAGAACGCCGGTCAAACGGCGGCAAGACGCAGCCATCTGCTTTGTGCATAGCAGCATATACTTATAATGGATTGAAGTTAGGTTTACATTAGCACTTTGTGACGAAAATACCACCCTGAACGCAGGCGGCATATTGCAGTGCAGCATCGGGCTTGAATCAGACGCGAAATAAAATAATTCTAGATTAACCGGCGCGGCCAACGACGCCGCCGCCGGAAAGCACGAAAGAGCGAGGGAGGATCCGGTACGAGAGTGTGCAACCTTGGTTACAAGGACTGCGACCAGATGTACGGACCCAAAGACTTCGACGACAGGCATGCGAGTGCCGACTTTTCCATCAACGAAGGTTTCCAGATGACCCGCCAAGAGATTGACCGGAGCATCGCGCGCGCTCACCGGCTGCGCGCCGAGCACCTGGGGGCGTGGGGTCAGAAGATCGCGCGGACCTGGGCAAGCCTGTTCCGGCGCCCCGGCCGCCTGCTCCCCCCTCACAGCGAATCGCGCGACCGGATGCTCAACGCTGCCCAGCTGTAAGGCAGAGCCGAGCAATCACTCCGAAGGGGAGATCGGCATCTAGCCGGTCTCCCTTTCACTTGCCGACGTTCGGCCTTGGCCGGCAGCGCTAGGCAACCCGTTCCCAGAGCAGGGCGGCGGCAAAAGCCAGCAGGATGCCGCCGGTCAGGCGGGCGATGACGCGCTGAACCGCCGGCTCTGTGAGCCAGCGTCGCGCCACATCGGCGCACAGCACCAGACCCGTCTGCCAGATCACATTGATGAGCAGCAGGATGGCCGACAGGATGGCAATCTGGCATGCCACGTGGCCCTGCTGGGCGCCGATGAAGTTGGGATAAAGCGCCAGGAACAACACGATGACCTTCGGATTGAGCACGTTGGACAGCAGCGCGTCGCGGCAGGAACGCCCGGGCGATACACGGTAGCCGGAGACGATCGCCAGTCGGCCGCCGCCACGGAACCCCTGAAGGCCGAGCCAGGCGAGATAGCAGGCGCCGGCCAGTGCCAGCGCGGTGAAAAGGACCGGAGACGACGCAATCAGCGCGGAAACGCCGATCGCCGCCAGCGTGGTGTGAACCACCAGTCCCAACTGAACGCCCGCAACCGCGGCAAAGCCGGCCGCCTTGCCGGCGCTCAGCGCGGAACGCAGAATCAGCATGGTGTCCGGTCCGGGCGAAACGACAATCGCCGTGACGGCCAACACGAAGGAGCCAATTAGCGCCGGATCGAGACCCATTTGAGCAGCCAGCAGCAAAGCCTTCGGACGGTCTGTGTTAGCCAGACTACCGCCGCGGGGCGCTCATGCGGATGCTTTTTTCGGCCCCAGCATGTCTTCCGGTCGCACCCATGCGTCGAACGCCTCGGGCGTGACCAGCCCCAGGGCAACGCCCGCGTCCTTCAGGGTCGTCCCCTCGGCGTGCGCCTTTTTCGCAATTTTGGCCGCGGCGTCGTAGCCGATATGCGGGTTGAGCGCGGTCACCAGCATCAGCGAGCGGTTCATCATCTCGGCGATGCGCTCGCGATTCGCCTTTATTCCCTGCACGCAGTTGGTGGTGAAACTGACCGCCGCATCGGCGAGCAGGCGAATTGACTGGAGAAGGTTGTAGATCAGGACCGGCTTGAAGACGTTCAGCTCGAAGTGCCCCGAGGCACCGGCAACCGTGATCGTAACGTGGTTACCGAACACCTGCGCGCAAACCATGGTCAGGGCTTCGCATTGGGTCGGGTTGACCTTGCCGGGCATGATTGACGATCCCGGCTCGTTTTCCGGCAGGAGCAGTTCACCCAGACCCGAGCGTGGCCCCGAGCCGAGAAACCGGATGTCGTTGGCGATCTTGTTCAGCGAGACCGCCACAACGTTCAGCGCTCCCGAGGCCTCCACGATCGCGTCATTGGCCGCCAGCGCCTCAAAGCAATTGGGCGCGGGAACGAAGGAAAGCCCGGTCAGACGGGCAGCCTCGGCGGCAAAGGTGGCCGCGAATTTCTCGTGCGCGTTCAGCCCGGTTCCAACTGCGGTGCCTCCCTGAGCAAGCTGCAACAGTCTCGGCAGCGTCGCGTCCACGCGCGCGATCCCGTTGCGGACCTGCTGGGCATAGCCGGAAAACTCCTGTCCCAGCGTCAGAGGCGTCGCATCCTGCGTGTGGGTCCGCCCAATCTTCACCACGTCGGCAAAGGCGGCCGACTTCTCGTCAAGTGCCGTCAGCAGCAACCGCAGCCCCGGCAGCAGCCGGTCGCAAATCTCGCCGGCCGCAGCGATGTGCATGGCCGTCGGAAAGGAGTCGTTCGACGACTGGCCGCGGTTGACGTGGTCGTTGGGGTGCACCAGCCGCTTCATCCCGACCGGGCCACCGAGGATCTCGCTGGCCCGGTTGGCAATGACCTCATTCGCATTCATGTTGCTCTGCGTACCGGAGCCGGTTTGCCAGACGACGAGCGGGAAGTGATCCCCCAGGTCGCCGGAAATGACCTCGTCGGCGGCGGCAAGGATTGCATCGCCGATCCGCGGATCCAGTTCCCCCAAAGCGATGTTGGCAAGAGCCGCCGCTTTCTTCTGCAAGCCGAGCGCCCGGATCAGCGCTTCCGGCATCCGCTCGCCACCAATGCGGAAATTCTCCAGGCTGCGCTGCGTCTGTGCTCCCCAGTAGCGATCAGCGGGGACCTCGATTTCCCCCATGCTGTCGGTTTCAGGACGCGCGGCTCTAATGGTCATCATCGCTCTCGTTCTCCCATCTTCCTGGGTTGATGTGAGGGTGTCACCGCTCTCGATCGAGCAGGCTCTGCGCTACCGACGGTTTCTCTTCGCGCTTCGGGAACTTCTGCGCCGGCAGCGTGTTCCAGATTTGCGGCGCGCTTGAATTGATCGGGATATGGCCCGCCCCCCAAGCCATAACCTCCCCCTCCCTGGCCAATCGGGCGCGCCGCAACCTTCCGTCGCGAGGCCTTTCTCGTCAGCGCAGCGGTGCGGCACTCCCCCAACCAGCACACACGCTGCGGAGGGAATTACTGCTCTTCGCGAAGCTGTTCGAGAAACCGCCCGACCCGGGCAAGCGCTTCCTCCCGGTTCTGGCGCTCGGTGCGTCCCGAGGCCCGGCGTGGTGCGAAGCCATGATCTCCGTCGGCAAGCCAGTGCACCGTCACTGACGGCGCGAGCTTGTAGCTCTCGACCTCACCCGGCGTGCCGAACGGATCGCGCGTACCTTGCACGATTAATGCGGGCGTGCGCAGAACCTGCAGATGGGCGATCCGCACCTTCTGCGCCTGACCGGGCGGGTGGAACGGATAACCGAGGCAGACCACGCCTCGGACGCCGGCGGCGTCGGCGATCATGCTCGCCATCCGCCCGCCCAACGACTTGCCCCCGATGACCAGATGCTGCGGGCCGAGCCGATCGATCACCCGCTGCCAGCAGTCGAGCAGCACATCCGGCCGATCGGGGGGACGGCGCGATCCGTCTGCGCGCCGCGCCGCCATGTAGGGGAATTCGAACCGGACGACGCGGCAGCCGCAACCGGCGATGCCGCGCGCAAAGAAGTCCATGAACGGACTGTCCATCGGCGCGCCGGCGCCGTGGGCGAGAGCGACGGTGAGCGGTGCGTCGGTCGGTCCTTCGTCGAGGATCTGGGGTAGCACGGCTCTCTCTCCCGCGGATCGATTGCTGCACGGTCGCAAGGATGGTTTTATCCCGGTATCGCGCAAGACAACACGGGCGACCGCAGACAAGCGTGCAAAGGGTGAGGGAGACGGGAACCATGCCGGTCGAGAACAGCATTCTGGGACTGGGGCCGAACGGCTTTCATCGCATCACCTATTTCGAATGGGGCGATCCCGCCAATGACCGGGTGCTTGTCTGCGTTCACGGCCTCACCCGCCGCGGCCGCGACTTCGATGCCCTGGCTGGCGTTCTCGAGCGGCGGTACCGGGTGATTTGCGTCGATCTGCCCGGTCGCGGCCGGAGCGACTGGCTGCCTCTTGCCGGGGGCTACCAGCCCACCACCTACATTCAGGACATGGCGGCGCTGATCGCCCGGTTGGGAGTCGAGCAGGTGGATTGGCTGGGCGTCTCGCTCGGCGGGCTGATGGGAATGATGCTGGCTGCTCAGCCGAAGACACCCATCCGCAGGCTCGTTTTGGATGACATCGGCGGCTACGTCGGGCTGGAAGCGCTGCAGCAGATCGCGCGCTACGTGGGGCAGGATCCGGCATTTCCCGACCGGGACGGACTGGAGGCCTACATGCGGGAGGTCAACGTCGGCTACGGCCCGCTGACCGACGCCCAGTGGGCGCACCTCGTCGAGCATGGCCATCGCATCGACGAGGCCGGGCAGTGGCGTCAGCACTATGATCCGAAACTCGCCGAGCCGTTCAAGGCCGGGTTCTCGGAACCTGTGGCACTGTGGCCGTTGTGGGACGCCGTCGCCTGTCCGGTTCTCATCCTCCGCGGCACGCTTTCCGACATTCTGACCGAGGAGACGGCAGCCGAAATGGTCGCCCGCAAGCCAGGCACCACCCTCGTCGAGTTCGCCGGAGTGGGCCACGCGCCCATGCTGATGGCCGAAGATCAGATTTCCGCCGTCAGCGACTGGCTCGGCTGACACGGCAGGCGTTGGGCACACCAAGGAGCGACGCCGCCCGCGATTACCGGGTCGGAAAATAGAAGGACTGGTCGGCCGATCCGCTGCGCGGAACGGAGATCCGCCGGGTCTCCGTCGCGCCGCCGCTTCTCGCCGTCACGGTATAGGTGCCGGGGGGCATCTGAGCCAGCAGCCGCGGGCCGCGGGCGGTGGCCTCCAGAACGGGCTGGCCCTGGTGATCCTGGACAATGACCACGATGTCGGCGAGATACGCTCCCGATCCCTGGACGGCAAACAGCAGCCGCAAATTGTACTCGCTTTCCGCCTTCTTCAAGGCGTGTATCTCGTCAAAGCCAATTCCGCCCGAAACCCAGCGGATGCCGCCGGCGGTGGTTTGCGGCTCGAGGTCATCTTGTGCGAAGACCGAGCCCAGAGAAACCGCCATCATCAGTGCGGCCAGAGTACCGATCAGCCATCGCTTGCCCATCCGTCCGTTCTCCCGCCTTGGTGGTGGTCCCCGTGCTACGGCTCAGCAAGACGATGGAGATTGATCGGCCCCTTCGCAACACCCTTACCGGTGCCGTAATCAGCTCCCGCAGCGCCGCCGGTGGTGCCGCAGGCGGGAGTTGAGCCCCGCCTCGCGGATTACGAATGCCAAACCACCCACGGTATGCTGCCGACCGCCCCTGCCCGCGGTCGAATGTTCGCTGACGGGTCGCGACGCGAGCGACACGGCACGCCCGACACGGCACGCCGTCACGGCACTTTTCTGGAGACGTCGGCTAACCAGAGCTGGAGCGAATTTTTCATCGCATCAACGATCGCAGCATGGCTCCCCGCCACGTTTGATGTCTCCCCGAGATCCGTGCTCAGGTCAAAAAGCGAGGTCTGGGTTTTCGTGACCAGAAGCTTCCAGTTGGCATTCCTGACCGCCTTGTCGCCATTGAGGCTCCTCCAGAACAACTTCCGGGGACTCGGTGGCTCCTTTCTGAGCAGCAGCGGTGCGAAACTGACGCCGTCAATAACGTGGCCGGCCGGAGAAGCCACTCCCGCAAGCTCAAGAATCGTGGGAAAGACATCGATCGTTGCGAGCGTATCGGCGCGGACCGCGGTTCCGATGGTCCCCTTCCAGAAGGCGATCGCTGGCACGCGGTGCCCCCCTTCGTACAAATTGTTCTTTCCGCCGCGGAGCGGTCCGTTGCTGCCCGGCGCGGCAACGAGCTTGTCCCAGAGCTCCGGCGCGCCGTTGTCCGACAGCACCAGGATCAGCGTCTTCTCCTCCAGACCTAAGGACTTCAGTTTGGCCCTGATGTCGCGGATCCCCCGATCGGCGGCCTGGATCATCTGCGGATAATGAGCAGCGTCGCCCTCAAGGACGCCTTTCGGCTGGCCGGGGGTCCGTATCGGGGCATCGCCCGGAGCCTGGTAAGGATCATGGGCCGTTTGATAGGCGACATACAGGAAGAACGGACGCGATGCATTGCGCTGAATGAAGCCGTTGGC
>DAIQPV010000107.1:0-9363 GCA_036787145.1 Rhodospirillales bacterium | reverse complement strand
CATGACAGAAGCATTGTATCGAGCACCGGCATATCGAAGTTGACCCCGCTCGCTGCTTCGTGGAGCTGCAAGAACCTGAGGTCGAATGCCGCGTTGTGCGCCACCAGGACGGCGTCGGCAACAAAGGCATGGAATTGCGGCAGGACGACCGCGATCGGCGGCTTATCCTTGACCATCTCGTCGGTGATGCCGTGGAACCGCACCGACTCCACTGGAATGTGGCGCCTCGGGTTGACGATGCGCTCGAAGGACTCGCCGGTCAGAATTCGACCGTTGACGATGCGCACGCCGGCAATCGAGACGATTTCGTCGCCGCCGGAGGGATTGAGCCCGGTGGTTTCGGTATCGAAGACGACGTAGGTCAGCGACTTCAGCGTCCGAGTCGCCCGGTCTCCGAGTTCCACGGGCCGTCGCAACAGCTCGAAATCGTAGAATTCGGGCCGTGGCGGCATGGACGAGCGGACTTGTCCCGAAACCCGTTGAACCGGCAGCGGCAGCGGCAGCCGCAATCGCGCCCGGCCAGAGCGGTCCGGCAAACTCCAGACGTCGGTCTTGTGTCGCTCGACGATTTCGCGGAGCGACAACCCGCCCAGAACGCCCTCCTGGGGCTCCACCAGCCAGAGATCGAGTTCGGCCGCCGGCAGGACACTACCCTGCCAGATCACGTCCAGGTTGACCCAGCGCTCGGTGGGGACGGTCTCGAGATCAAAGACGGTCAGCGCAAAGCGCTCCCTGAGCAGGACGATCAGGCGCGCCAGGAGTTCGATCAGCGAGTAGCTGTCGCCGTGCAGCCAGTGCGGCAGGCCGATGATGGTCGCCTCGATGCCGTGCTGCTCGCGCAGGCGGTCGGCCAGATTCTGTAACAGATTGCCGGAGTAGATGTCGCTCATCGGCCAGTGGCCGGTAATGACGTCGCGATATTGGGCGGACAGCTTCTCCAGGCGGCCGCACAGGAACTGGCTTTCCTGCAATAGCACCTTCTTGAAGCTTTCCTGTTCCGCGGCGCCGAGGTCGGAATCGCCCACCAGGATCTCGGCTGCCGCGCGCAGGTTTCCCATCGGGGCGCGCAGTCCTTCCGTGGATTCACGCAAGAGACGGTCTCGCAGGCCAAGCGCCGCCAGTTCCGCCGTCTTGTCCTCGAACGAGAGAACATAGCCGCTGGCGGTCTGTTCTCCCTCCAGAATGAGGCTCATCCTCCCTTGCAAGGTGTGTCGGCCGTCAGTGGTTGTGCCGACGAAAGAGACGGTCGGACCCCCGAGCGGGCTGTCGAGGCGGCCTTGCGTAAACCGGGTCGTCAGCCGGCTCAGCGCGTGGACGATCGGATGGGGGCTGAAAAAGTGGAACAATGACCGGTCGAGCCCGATGTCGCCGCCGATACGGAGCAGCTGGACCGCCCGGTTGTTGTAGAGCAGGATCCGGTGATCGAGCGTGGCGACAACGACTCCCTCGTGCAGGTCGAGCAGGACGGTTTCGAGCTGGGTCTTCTGCTGCTCGAGGCTGGCGGTGGCCTTTTCGATCGCCTCGTGGATTCCCGTCCGGGCGATGCCGAGTTGCCGGATCAGCTCGTTGACCGCCGCCGGCAAGCCGTCCAACTGATGCATCTCCTCGATCTCGATGCGGTAATCGGAGCGCGCCAGCACCACCGTCTGGATGCCCTTGACGAGGGCCGCCAGAGGCTGCGCGATGGCGTTATCGAGGTAGGCCCACATCACCGCGATCACGGCGACCAGCAGGAAGGCGATGCCGCCGCCATAGACCAGGACGATATCGCGGACCTCGGTGCTGATGCCTTCCGGCAGCCGGCTGCCGATGAGCCACAGGCCCGCGCCGACCGCAGCGAGTGCCACGAGGCCAAGCGTCACGAAGCAGGTGACAAGAAAGGACCGCGGCGTCATCGCCATCATCGGCGCTGCCCTGCGATCGCGGTGCCCTGGTATTTCAGTGCGTGGAGTTCTCGAGGATCTGCTTGACCTTGTCGGTCAGGTCGCGCGTCGAGAACGGCTTGGTGACGTAGTCGTTGGCGCCCAGCGCGATGCCCTTTTCGCGATCGACCTCGCGACCCTTCGCAGTCAGCATGATGATGTAGATGCCGCCCCAGTCGGGATTGGCGCGGATGGTCTGGCAGACGTCGTAGCCGTCCCGCTTCGGGATCATCACATCCAGCAGGATCAGGTCCGGTGCCTGACTCTGCACCGCCGCCAGCGCCTCGTCGCCGTCGCGGGCCACGCGCACGTCAAAGCCGGCCTTCTTCATCAGGAACTGAAGCGACAGGACGATGTTCGGTTCGTCTTCCACGACGAGAATGGATTTCGCCATTCTCCTTCCTCCCGAAAAGGCCACGGGTAACCGGACCAGCGGTCCGTATTATCCGGACGCAATAAGTATATCACGTTTCTGTTGCTCTGCGGGTTTTGGGCCGGCACCGGGCCGGATGTCAATGACGACGTTCGGCGGGCGTCACCCGCTGCCCTTGCGCTGCCCTTGGTCCGCGCACTTTCTAAGCCGCACGTTCCGCCCGCAAAGGCGGACGCGAACTCAAATGTGCAAGCCATCGCAGATTGTATCCGCGGCGTGCGTGATAATTCGAGAAAGTCGCTATCCGAAAGCGACGCGCAGGGTGGCGTTGAGCGGAGCGAAACCCACCAACAACCCCATTGCGCAATCGAGGCGTTGGCAACGATGATGGTGGACTTCGCTGCGCTCAGTTCTCCCTACGAGCTCGCTCGGCGCCCCCGCCGACGTCTCCTGATATAACGGGCTGAAATAGCTGATATAAGGGTAAGGATGCTCGACCGATCTCGGCGATCTCACCGCCGACCGGATCGAAAAAAGTGCATAAGGCGGCAGGACAGGGCGCAGCCGCATGAGCGGTGAGTCGGGCGCGGGCGGACGGGCGCGGGGAGGATGGGTCTGGCTGAGCGCCGCTCTGTCGGATGCGCCCGGTGCTGTCGGCCCGCCGCTGCTCTTCGGCCTCCGGCTTTGGGCGTCCGTTTGTCTTGCGCTTTACGTCGCCTTCTGGCTGCAGCTCGAAAATGCGTTCTGGGCCGGCACCACCGCCGCGCTGGTGTGCCAGCCGCATCTCGGCGCGTCGCTGCGCAAGGGGTGGTACCGTATGGTCGGCACCCTGATCGGCGCCGTTGCGATCGTGATGCTGACCGCCTGGTTCCCGCAGGACCGCGTCGCCTTTCTCGTCGGTCTGGCGCTGTGGGGCGCCCTTTGCACCTTCGTCGCCACCCTGCTGCGCAACTACGCCGCCTATGCGGCGGCGCTCGCGGGCTTCACCGCCGCGGTCATCGCCACCGATCAGCTCGGCGCCACCGGCGGCCCGAATGGCGAGGCGTTCATGTTTGCGGTGGCGCGGGTGAGTGAAATCTGCACCGGCATCGTCTGTGCCGGCGTCGTCCTCGCCGGCACCGAGTTCGGGTCCGCGCGGCGTCGGCTGGCAGAGACGATGGCGACGCTGTCGGCAGAAATCGCGGGCCGGTTCGCGCAGACGTTGACGGACACGGAATCGGACCGGACATCCAGCCAGCCGATCAGGCGCGATCTTTACCGGCAGGTCATCGCCCTCGATCCGACGATCGACGAGGCAATCGGCGAGTCCTCGCAAATCCGCTATCACTCTCCTGTGCTGCAGGCGGCTGTCGATGGTCTCTTTGCCGCGCTTGCTGGTTGGCGCACGCTGGCGGCGCGTCTCGCGCAGCACTCCGACCGCGCAGTCTGGCAGGAGGCGGAGATCGTCCTGCGGCACTTTCCCCACGAGTTGCGCTCCTGGCCAGATCAGGGCAGGCCGACGCGCTGGCTGGCTGACCCCCTTCGGCTCGGCCGGCTCTGCGAAGCCGGGATTCGGGCGCTGAGCGATCTGCCGGCAGCGACGCCATCTTTGCGGTTACTCGCCGACCAGACAGCGAAGGTCCTGGCCGGTCTTTCCCGCGCTCTTGCCGGACTGGCGCTGCTGGTCGCCGAACCGGCGCACCTCCGTTCCCACCATCAGACGTACAGGCTCTACGTCCCCGACTGGCTGCCGGCTCTGGTCAACGCCGGACGCGCCTTCCTCGTCATCGGCGCCATGGCGGTGTTCTGGATCGCGACGGCGTGGCCGAGCGGGGCTGCGGCGATCACCTGGACCGCGGTTTCCGTCGTCCTGTTCGCGCCGCAAGCGGATCAGGCCTACGCCTCGGCCATGACTTACCTGGGGGGTGCGGCCCTCGCCGCTGTGTTCGCCGCCATTGTCGCCTTCGCACTGCTGCCGCAGGTGGCGACCTTCGCCGGGTTCAGCGTCATCATCGGCCTTTACCTCGTGCCGGCGGGAGCGCTGATGGCGCAGCCTTGGCAGACGGCGATGTTCGCCGCCATGGCCGGCAATTTCATCCCGCTGCTCGCGCCGACGAACGAGATGACCTACGACACGCTCCAGTTCTATAACGGCGCATTGGCGATCCTCGCCGGCTGCGGCGCCGCGGCGGTTTCGTTCCGCCTGCTGCCGCCCTTGTCCCCGGCGCTGCGGACCCGTCGGATTCTTTCGTTGAGCCTGCGCGACTTGCGACGTCTGGCAACGGGTCCTGTGCCGCCGGCGGTCGATGAATGGGAGGGCCGGATGTACAGCCGGCTGGCGGCGCTGCCCGATGCGGCCTCGCCGTTGCAGCGCGCGCAGCTGGTTGCGGCGTTGTCGGTCGGCTCCGACATCGTCCGGCTTCGCCAGATGGGGCCCCGACTTGGTCTGACGACAGAGTTGGACGACGCGCTCAACGCCTTTGCCCGCGGGAGGAGCACGACCACAATCGATCGGCTGCACCAACTGGGCCGCCTCCTCTCCCGTCGTTCCACCGCGCAGGAAACGGTCATCACGCTACGGGCGCGGGGGCTTCTCCTGACCATCGCCGACGCGCTCGCCGATTATACGTCCTTCTTCGATGCAGGTGTCTCCGCATGAGGTTCACCGAGATTGATCTGTTCGGCGTCTATCTCGCCCCAATCTCGCTGCTCCTGGTCGCGGCCTGGGTCGTCACCGTCATCCTGCGTCGGCTCGCCGACCAGTCCGGCCTGCTGCGCCACGTCTGGCATCCCGCCTTGTTCGTCTTTGCCGTTTACATCATCGTGCTGTCGTCGATGATGCTCTTCATTGCGCGCTAAAGTGGCCATGTCCGACGCTGACGCCGAAGCGAAGCATAAGGCGCCCGGAGACGATATCACGCCCGCGAGGGCGTTTTCGCCGCCCGGACCGGACTCACCGCGGCGGCGTCTGCGGTTCTTTCCTCTCCTTCTGACACTCGTGACGGTCGCGGTCGCGGTGCCTCTCGGCCGGGCGACGTGGGACGTCTACATGCAGGCGCCGTGGACGCGCGACGGCACGGTGCGCGCCTATGTCGTCACCTTGGCACCGCAGGTCGCCGGGCGCGTCATCGAACTTCACGTTGTCGATAACCAGTTCGTGCGCAAGGGCGACCTGCTGCTGGTGATCGACCCAACCAACTATCGGATCGCCGTCAGCAACGCAGAGGCGGCGGTGAAGCGGGCCGTTGCCGACCTGGAGAACGCGAAGACCGAGACAAGACGCCGGCGCAGGCTGTGGGAGCAGAAGGCGGTCTCGGCGGAAGAACTGCAAATCCACGAGACGAATGCGGTCGTCGCCCAGGCTCAGTATCAGCAGGCCCTGGCCGACCGCGACCTGGCGCGAGTGAACCTCGATCGTACGCAGATTCGCACTCCCGTCAACGGCTGGGTCACCAACCTGACGGTGCAGCTCGGTGACTACGCGACGGTCGGCCGGAGCAACATGTCCGTCGTCGACGCCGACTCGTTCTGGGTGGATGGCTATTTCGAGGAGACCGCTCTCCATGCGATCCGCGAAGGCGACCCGGCGAAGATCAAGCTGATGGGCTTCGACCAGATCGTCCGCGGTCATGTCGCCAGCATTGCCCGGGGCATCAACGTCGCCAACGCACAAGCCAACCAGCAGGGGCTGGCAACGGTCAACCCGATCTTCACTTGGGTCCGTCTCGCCCAGCGCATCCCGGTGCGCATTCACATCGACGACGTGCCGGACGGCGTCGTTCTCGTCGCCGGGATGACCGCCACCGTGCAGATCGATCCTCGTTCGGTGCCCAGCCAAGGCAGTTCGGCGCAGCCGTAGGGTTGAGAGTGGACCGGCCGCTCGTCCAATGGGTCCGGATTGGGTGCGAGCAATCCGAGACAATGCATTCAGGCTCGTGTCGCATTCCACTGCAAACGAGGCGGCATCAACAGGGCGTCTCGCTTTGCTCGACAGCCCGTATCGCCCGTGCGAGCCCCGGTTGCGGCTGCTTCCCTCTCGGGATAAAACACCGGCCGCTGCTTCCCCCATCCATCCCGCGAGGACCTGGCCGATGCCCGCCTATCAGTACGTCTACGTCATGAAGGGCCTGTCGCGCACCTATCCGGGTGGGCGGGAGGTGCTCAAGGGGGTCACGCTGTCGTTCTTCCCGGGTGCCAAGATCGGGGTGATTGGCGTCAACGGCTCGGGCAAATCGACGCTGATGCGGATCATGGCCGGGCTGGACGAGGACTTCACCGGAGAGGCCTGGGCCGCGGAGGGCGCGAAGGTCGGCTACCTGCCGCAGGAGCCGCAGCTCGATCCCGACCTGTCGGTGATGGAGAACGTGCTGCTCGGCCTTGCCGGGACCAAGGCGCTGGTCGACCGTTTCAACGAGGTCAGCGCGCGCTTTGCCGAGCCGCTGGACGACGACGAGATGGCGGCGCTGCTGGAGGAACAGGGCGAACTCACCGAGCAAATTGACGCGGCCAATGGCTGGGAGCTGGAACGGACCGTCGAGATCGCCATGGACGCGCTGCGCTGCCCGCCGGGGGATGCCGACCCCAAGACCCTGTCCGGCGGCGAACGCCGGCGCGTGGCGCTGTGCCGGCTGCTGCTGGAACGCCCCGACCTGCTGCTGCTGGACGAGCCGACCAACCATCTGGACGCCGAATCGGTCGCCTGGCTGGAGCGCTTCCTCAAGGACTACGCCGGCACGGTGATGGTGGTCACCCACGACCGCTACTTCCTGGACAACGTCACCGGCTGGATCCTGGAACTCGACCGCGGACGGGGCATCCCCTACGAGGGCAACTACTCGTCGTGGCTGGAGCAGAAGCAGAAGCGCCTGGCACTCGAGGAGAAGCAGGAGACGGCGCGCCAGCGGACGCTCGCGCACGAGCTGGAGTGGATCCGCGCCAGCCCGCGAGCCCGCCAGGCCAAGTCGAAGGCGCGCATCCAGGCGTTCGAGACGCTGTACGCCGAGGCCGCCGACAAGGCGCCGGGCACCGCCCAGATCGTCATCCCGCCCGGCCCGCGCTTAGGGACGCTGGTGATCGAGGCGCAGGGGCTGGCCAAGGGCTATGGCGACCGGCTGCTCGTTGAAGGCCTGGACTTCAAGCTGCCGCCGGGGGGCATCGTCGGCGTCATCGGTCCCAACGGCGCCGGCAAGACGACGCTGTTCCGCATGATCGTGGGCCAGGAGAAGCCTGACGCCGGCAATCTCCGGCTGGGGGAGACGGTCAAGCTCGGCTACGTCGATCAGTCCCGCGACGCGCTCGATGCGAAGAAGACCGTCTGGGAGGAGATCTCGGGCGGCCTCGACGAACTCGAGCTCGGCAAGCGCAGGATGCAGAGCCGCGCCTACGTCGGCCAGTTCAATTTCCGCGGCGCCGACCAGCAGAAGCGCGTCGGCGACCTCTCCGGCGGCGAGCGCAACCGCGTCCATCTGGCGGTGATGCTCAAGTCCGGCGCCAACGTGCTGCTGCTGGACGAGCCCACCAACGACCTCGACGTGGAAACCCTCCGCGCGCTGGAGGACGCGCTGGTCGAGTTCGCCGGCTGCGCCGTGGTCATCAGCCACGACCGCTGGTTCCTCGACCGCATCGCCACCCACATCCTCGCCTTCGAGGGCGACAGCCGCGTCGTCTGGTTCGAGGGCAACTATCAGGACTACGAAGCCGACCGCCACCGCCGCCTCGGCACCGACGCCGACCAGCCGCACCGCATCAAGTACAAGCCGCTGGTGCGCGGCTGACGCGGGAACGGCGGGTCGGCAAACAGGCGCACCCGCGTCAGACGGCTTGCGGGTTGCGCAGCAGCGTCTCCTCGCCGGCGATCCAGCGCTCGAGGATCTCCACGTGCTCGCTCTCCTCGTCGGCGAACTCCTTGGCCAGCGCCCGGATCTCCGGATCGCGCGCGGTCTGGGAGACGTGGTGATAGAAATCGAAGCCGTTCTTCTCGCCCACCAGCGCCGCCTTCAGCGCGTCTCGCTTGGACATATCGGCGTCGCCTGCCCAAAGGTCGGTCTGCTCCGGCGTCTCCAGCCGCGGCCACATGTGCTCCGCCGGGGTGTGGGCGGAGATATCGCGCGAGCCCGCCTTGTTCTTCGCTTCCTGCCAGTGCAGGCGGGAATAGCCGGCAAGCTGGCGGAACAGCTTAGCCACCTCGGCATTGCCGCAGGCCTCCATCGCCTCGCCCAGCTCGTCGAAATGGATCGCGGCTTCTTCCTCGACCTTGACCGAATAGCCGAGGAACATCTCGACGCTGGTGATCTCCAGGCCGCCCTTGAAGCTGCCGGCTGCGATCGAGACCGCCGGCCGCTTCGCTGGCAGCACCTCGTCGCCGGAGAACTCGATCAGCACGTCTTCGTTGCGGACGATGTACTGGCAGGCGAGCCGATAGCGCGACGGGATGTCGTTCACCTCGGCGTTCTCGATTTCCTCGGCGGTGATCTTGCCGAGCTGGCGCAGCATCTCCTTTTCTTTTTCCTGCATGCTGATGCCCATCGGGTTGCCCTCGTTGATGCGCGTCACCTGGATCAGGCACGAGCCGCACTCGCCGTCGCCGCAGTCAAAGGGGATCGGGATCTTGTGCGCCTTGGCGAGCGCCAGCATGCTGCCGCGCTCGCCGGCGACCGCGTAAAGGGTGACATCCTTCGCCATGACCGGCGAGCGGAAAGTGATGTTTGCCATGATCGGGTCCTTTGTCCTCGTTACCGCCGGCACGCGGGCGGTTCCCGGCGCACCTGAAAAGGGCCCGGGAGGCAAAACCGACAACATCGCAATCCCGAGCCAGAGATAACGCCCGGCCTTGCAAGCAAGCGCCATGCCACCGGGACGGCTGGAAAGAACCCATAAAACTCAAGTGGTTATAGACGCCCCATCGTAGGCGTGTCCGGAATCCGACAGTCCGCGGCATATCCATGGCCGGAACGGAACAGAACGCCGGGCGGGGAGGCCGCGATTCGCCGGGGCGGCGATCGCACGTTATCGACGCATGTTGACTGGACACGGGTAGGGCGGGTCTAAAGCGAAAGCGTGACCCGCCGAATGCGTAGGTTTGGTGAAACC
>DAIQPV010000106.1:0-9370 GCA_036787145.1 Rhodospirillales bacterium | reverse complement strand
GACCATGTACTCGGTCTCGGCCATTTCGATCACGCGGCCACCGACGTCACGGTTGCTCTCCGCGATCACCTCGGAGACCCGTGAAATCGGGATGTCGAACTCGCGCAACCGGACCGGATCGACGGTGATCGAGTACTGGCGCACGAAGCCGCCGACGCCGGCGACCTCGGCCACGCCCGGCGCGGTGGTGAGCTGGTAGCGCAGGTACCAGTCCTGCATGGCGCGCAGTTCATCCAGCGAGTGGCGGTCGCTCTGCAGCACGTACTGGTAGACCCAGCCCACGCCGGACGCGTCGGGTCCCAGTGCCGGTGCCACGCCGGCCGGTAGGTTCTTCGACGCGACGTTGAGGTTCTCGAGCACGCGCGAGCGCGCCCAGTACAGGTCCGTGCCTTCTTCGAAGATGACGTAGATGAAGGAGGCGCCGAAGAACGAGAAGCCGCGGACGTCCTTCGACTTCGGCGTCGCGAGCAGGGCGCTGGTCAGCGGATAGGTGACCTGGTCCTCGACCACCTGGGGCGCCTGCCCCGGGTACTCCGTGAACACGATCACCTGCACGTCCGACAGATCCGGTTGTGCGTCCAGCGGCGTGTTCATCAGTGCGTAGATGCCACCGGCGACAATCGCCAGCGCCATCACCAGCACCAGGAAGACGTTGCGCACCGACCATTCAATGAGACGGCCAAGCATGTCAGTGCCCCTCGTGGCTGGTGGCGGGAGCAGGTGTGCCGTGGTCGTTCATCGTTCCATGGTCGCCATGGCTGTCATGGCCGTCGGACGCGCCAGGATCGCTGGCGGCAGCCGGTGGATCTCCCGATGTCGCCGGTATGGCATGGCCTGCGTGGGGATCAGCGACCTCGTCAACATGACCTGCGTGCGGATCGACGGCGTCCTCACCGTGCCCGGCGTGTGGATCCTCAGTGGTGCCCGAAGGCGCGCCGTGTCCTGCATGACCCTCAAGCCCCTGGAGTGCCGACTGCAGGTTGCTTTCGGCGTCGATCAGGAAGTTGGCGGAGACCACGACCTGTTCGCCTTCGGCGATCCCGTCGAGCACTTCGATGCGATCGCCGCCACGGCGACCCAGGGTGACGTCGCGCGGTGCGAACCGGCCGGGGCCGGTCTCGACCAGCACCACCTGGCGCGTGCCGCTGTCGAGCACGGCCGAGCGCGGAACGGTCAGAACCGGTCCAGCACCCGGCTCCTCCAGCACCACCGTCCCGTAGAGCCCCGGCCGGAGGTCGCCGTCGGGGTTGGGCAGGGCGATGCGCACATCCACGGTGCGCGTCATCGCATCGATGACGGGCTGCACGAAGGTGACCGCGCCCTCGGCCACCTGGCCCGGCAGGGCCACGGTTTCAAAGCGTGCGGGCTGGCCGGGCTGGATGCCCGCGGCCTGCGCCGCCGGGACCTTCGCGATCACCCACACCGTCGACAGGTCCGCCAGGCGCAGGATGGTTTCGCCGGGCTCGAAGCGTGCGCCCTGGACCACCGGCTTCTCGATCACGACCCCGTCCGCGGGCGCGGTGAGCACCAGCCCCGTCTTGCCGAGTTGCGCGTCGCTGATTTCCCAGTTGCGCAGGCGGGTGCGTGCGGCATCGCGCAGGCGGGTCATCGATGCCGCGCTCGCGGGATCGGACCCGGCCAACCTGCGGGCGGTCTCGTCGGCCAGCCGGTATTCCTGCTGCGCCGCCGCCAACTGTGGGCTGTAGACGGAGAGCAGCGGCTGCCCGGCGCGGACGCGCATGCCGGTCTGGTTCGCGTACAGCCGCTCCACCCAGCCTTCAAAGCGGGGCGCGATCGCGTACTGCCGGGTCTCGTCGACCTCGACCGTGCCGCTGGTGCGCACGGTGGCGGACATGGCTCCTCGCTTGACCGCCTCGGTGCGCACGCCCAGCGCCTGCACCTTGTCCGGGGGCAGCACCACCGTACCCGGCGCCGCCGGCGGGGCGTCGTCGGCATAGACCGGGACGTAGTCCATGCCCATCGAATCCTTCTTCGGCACCGGCGACGTGTCCGCCAGGCCCATCGGATTGCGGTAATAGAGCACCTTGCGTTCCGCGGCCGCTGCCTCGGCGGACGTGGCTGCGGTGGGCGAATCGTTCGTGGCGCGGCCCGCCATCCAGCCGACGGCGAGTGCGGCGAGTGCGACGCCGATGGCGAGCGACAGGGTCTGGACACGGGTCATCGGATCTCTCCTTCGATGGCGCGCACGGTGGCGGCGCCCAACAGTTCGTCACGCAGTGCATCGACCCGTGCGAGGTCGGCGCCCTGCCATTCATTGAGTGCTTCCAGCAGCGTCCCGAAGTCGACTTCGCCGACCTGGTAGCTGGCCAGCGCGGACTGCCAGGTGGCGTCGGCCTGCGGCAGCAGCGTGTTCTCGATCAGCGCGCGGCGCTCGCGTGCGCTGGTCCACTGCGACCAGGCGGAGGCGCCGCTTTCCTCGACGGCCCGCAACGTGGCATCTCTGCGGGCCAGCGCCGCGTCTTCGAGCAGGCGCGACTCGCGCTCGCGTTCGCGGCGGGCGCGCTGCTGGAACGGGATCTCGACCTCGAGCATCAGCTCGGTGCTTTCGATGCCGTTGCCGTACTGCATCGCACCCACGCCCACGGTGATGTCGGGAAAGCGGTTGCGACGCTGCAGTACCACGTTCGTGCGCGCGGCCTCGGCGCGGGCCTGCTGCGAGCGCACCGCGGGGTGCGCATTTGCGTCATCCAGTGCCTCGGTGAGCGAGGCGCTGTGGACGACGAGGCGCGGCGCCTCATCGGGAGTCGCCAGCGGTGCATCGGAACGGCGTCCCAGCACCGCGTTCAAGGTGGCGGCCGCCTCCTGCTTGGTCGCGAGGCGTTCGATCCGCTCGCGCTGTAGGCTGGTCTGCTCGACCTGGGCGCGGATGGCATCCTGCTGCGCCGCGCGACCCAGGGCGTAGCGCACGCCGGCTATTTCCTCGACCTGCCGGAGCAGGGCGATGCGGCGGTCGAGCACGGCCACGGCCTGATCGGCATGCCAGTAGCGCACGTACGCCGCTTCAGCCTCTGCCAGCAGGTCGCGCGCCGCGGTGATGCGGTCAAGCCCGACCGCGACCGCGTCCTGGCTGGCCGCGGTCCGCGCCAGACCACGCTTGCCCCAGAGCGGGAAGCGCTGGCGCAGCGCGTAGTTCACCTCGCGCTCGGCACCGGCGGTGCGCCAGGGCTTGTCCGGATCGAGGCCGCGGAATCCAACCGAGGCCATCGGATCGGGCAGGGCACCTGCGGGAAGGATCCTCGCTTCGGCGGCCTGGGTTTCGAAGTCCATGGCCCGCAGCTCGGGGTTGTGTTCCAGAACCCAGGTGCGGATCGACTCGAGGCTGTGCCCCGGGATGGGTTCGGTGGCGGTCGCGGGCAGCGCCAGCGTCCACAAGCCGCCGGCGAACACGCAGGCAAGCAGGTGCCGGAGCAGTGGCCGACGGCGGAACAGCGGGTAAGGGTGCAGGCGCCTGGCCTGCATCGGGTCGAACAGGGATGCCATATCAGTGTCCTTGGGCCGACGCGACGCAGGTCGCTCGGACGAGGCAGAACACATGCCGTGACGCGCACGGCACGAACGCACAGCACTGCGCCGCACAGAGGCGTGCGGAGCAGTCAGCGTTCGGGCATCAGATCAGCAGGAGAGCCGCTGGATGGGCGGTGGGGCGGTGCCAGGCGGGCCTGGGGGGCGATTCCACCCAGCTGGGCGTGACCCCTGGGCCGGCATCGGCGACCTCGGCCACGACGAACCAGGAGACCCACGCTCCGACAAACAGCGGCGGGACCGGTGGGATGCGCCCACTGTCGGCCGAAATACCCCCCTCGCTGCAGTGCGCGGCACACACCGCCCTGTCCGCCGAGGGAAGCTCCGCGTCGCAGCCGTGGCCGTGGTCGTGGGGGGTATCCGCGCCGGCCGCGACTGCGGCGGCGGGTGTGCCCGGAAGATCCAGGCAGCCGCCATGGCTGGCCAGCGCGAACTGGGACCAGAGCAATGCCGCCATCGCGAGGAGGGCGGTGCGCTGGAACCAGCTACGGTGACGACGGCGGATCATGGCTTGAGGTTACCTTTTGCTCGGTCAGATGCAACTGATCCAGATCAATCCCCCGGGCAGATCGGGTGACTGGACCGGCATGGCCGCTTTCGGTGTCGCCGAAACCGGAGCCGACCCGGCCAGGCGAAGCGCGCGGGCCACAACCGACACCTAACTCAGTCTCATGGCGAGCGCCGCAACCATCGGGCTCAGCGGGATCCCCGAGCGCGAGTAGAGCGCGCCGGCGGCGGCCGGAACCAGCTTCAGGCTGATCGCTCGTCCGGGTACCCAGCCTCACTGAGCGCTGAGAGGAACGCGCCCCCGTCCATGTCGCTATCGACCCTCACCTGACGCGTCGGTGGGTCGGTTTCGATGCGGGCTTGGGGGTCCACACTGAGCAGTGCCTTCTTGACGGACTTGGCGCAGCCGCCGCATGTCATGTTTGGAATGTGGAAACGAAGCATCTTGATCTCCTGATCGACTGTGGTGTCGGATCAATATGGGGTTTGACAGCGTGGCAAGGTCAATCGGCTATCAGCAGAATGTTTGCAAGCTGCTCACGGCTGGCCGACAACGGCGCCGAGAACTCTTGCGAATGCACGTCCGACCACGAATGAGTCATCTGACGCCGCGGTTACGCGAGGAGGCGGGCGTGTCGGCCCCAAACCGAGGCGTCCTATGTGGACCCTGCGAACGCGACTCCGCCGCTGTTGGCTCGGCCAGATCCGCAAGGATCGGGCATTCCGGTCGGTCATCCCCGTGGCAGTGGTCGGCCAGATGCTCGAGCGTTTGCACCATCGCCTGCAGCTCGGCGATTCTCGTCTTCAGTCCGGCGGCATGGGAAAGCGCCATCGCCTTGACGTCGGCGCTTGCCCGGTCACGGTCGCGCCACAAGACCAGCAGTTCTGCGATCTGTTCGACAGAGAAGCCAAGGTCTCGTGCGCGACGGATAAAGCGAAGGCTATAAGCGTCAGGCGTGCTGTAGTGTCGGTAGCCGGCCTCAGAGCGCGCAGCTTTGGGGATCAAGCCGATCTGTTCGTAGTAGCGGATCATCTTCGCCGACACGCCTGAAAACTTGGCTGCTTCACCGATATTCATCATTCTCTTTTCCTGGTCACCCAAGGATGCTTGGTTCGACACGCTAGGCCGGCGTCCGCCACATCGATCCTGTCTTGGTGTTCAGTCAGGCGGCACCGTGTCTTGGGATCAATGTTCGATTGCCTGGCGCGGATTGGGCAATGCCGCCCCGCTCTGGGGCATCACCGTACGGGTTTCGATCGTTATGGGAGCCTGGAAGCGCTTGAGCCGGAGCGCGTTGCCGAGCACGAAGACACTGGAGAGGGCCATCGCGGCCGCAGCGAAGATCGGCGAAAGCAACATGCCGTTCACCGGGTAAAGCGCACCCGCCGCGACCGGGATCAGCAGGGCGTTATAGGCAAAAGCCCAGAACAGGTTCTGCTTGATGTTGCGGATCGTCGCTCGGCTGAGCGCGATGGCATTCGTCACGCCGCGCAGGTCGCCCGACATCAGCACCACGTCGGCGGCCTCGATCGCCACATCGGTTCCCGTGCCGATGGCGAGCCCGACGTCCGCTTCGGCCAGCGCCGGCGCGTCGTTGATGCCGTCGCCCACGAAGGCGACCCGCGCGCCATTGGTCCGGAACTTCTTCAGCGCCGCGACCTTGCCGTCGGGCAAGACCTCGGCCGCGACTTCATCGATGCCGAGCTGCCTGGCGATCGCCGCGGCCGTCGCGGCATTGTCGCCGGTGATCATCGCGACCTTGAGTCCCAGCGCATGCAACGCCTTGATCGCCTCGGGCGTGGTCTCCCTGATCGGGTCGGCCACCGCGATCACCGCCGCCAGCCGGCCGTCGATCGCGGCATAGAGCGGACTCTTGCCTTGGTCGCCGAGACGCTGGGCGACAGGCAGGAAGTCCGACACATCGATACCGATCTGCGTCATGAATCGGTCCGCGCCGACGGCGACGGTGCGACCGGCGACCTTGGCCGACACGCCGAAACCCGGCGTGGCCTCGAAGCCCCCGACGGGTGCGAGCGTGATGTCCCGCTGCTTGGAGGCGTCGACGATCGCTTCTGCGATCGGGTGCTCGGAGCGGGTCTCGACCGCGGCGACAAACGCCAGGACTTCGTTGTATTCGAAGCCTTCGGCAGGCACCAGGTCGGTCAGCTCCGGGCGCCCCTTGGTCAGCGTGCCGGTCTTGTCGAGCGCGATGACACTCACATCGCGCAGCGCCTGCAAGGCCTCGCCCTTGCGGAAGAGAACGCCGAGCTCGGCCGCGCGGCCCGTCCCGACCATGATCGAGGTCGGCGTGGCCAGCCCCATGGCACAGGGACAGGCGATGATGAGCACCGCGACCGCATTGACGAGCGCGAAGGACAGCGCGGGCTCCGGTCCGAAGGCCAGCCAAACAAGGAAGGTCAGCGCGGCCCCGGCCATCACTGCCGGGACGAACCACATGGTGACCTTGTCGACCAGCGCCTGGATCGGCAGCTTGGAACCCTGCGCTTCCTCGACCATGCGGATGATCTGCGCGAGCACCGTGTTCGCGCCGATCCTCGTCACGCGGAAACTGAAAGCGCCGGTCTTGTTGATCGTGCCTCCGACGACATCGGCGCCCACCCCCTTCGATACGGGGACCGGCTCGCCGGTGATCATGCTCTCGTCGACATAGGAGGCGCCCTCGACGACATCGCCGTCCACCGGAATCTTCTCGCCCGGACGAACCAGCACGACGTCACCGGTCGCCACCTGATCGAGCGGAATTTCGACCGTATCGCCGTTGCGCTCGACGCGCGCGGTCTTGGCCTGGAGTCCGACCAAGCGCTTGATCGCCTGTGAGGTTCGCCCCTTGGCGCGCGCCTCCAGCGAGCGCCCGAGCAGGATCAGGGTCACGATGACCACGGCGGCCTCGAAATAGACGTTGGCGGTGCCCGGGGGCAGCACGTCGGGGACGAAGGTCGCGACGACTGAATAGCCGTACGCGGCCGCCGTGCCAACCGCGACCAGTGAATTCATGTCGGGGGCAGCGCGCAGCAACGCTGGTACGCCCTTGCGGAAGAAGCGTAGCCCCGGACCAAACAGCACGAGGGTGGCGAGCGCGAACTGGATATACCAGTTCGTCTGCTGACCCAGGACCCCCATCACCCAATGATGCATGGCGGGAATCAGGTGGGACCCCATCTCGAGGATGAAGACTGGCAAGGTGAGGACGGCGGCAATGGTCAAAGCCCGCCGCAGCCCCCGTGCCTCGCTCTCACGACGCTCGGCGTCATGATCGCCTGCACTTGCCGTATCGACGGACAAGCGGCGGGACTTGTAACCCGCCTGTTCGACCGCCGCTTCAAGGTCCGCCGTGGAAACGACCCCGGCAAGGTGGCGCACCCGCGCGCGCTCGGTCGCCAGGTTGACGTTGGCTTCGAGCACGCCCGGGATCTGTGCGAGCGCCTTTTCGACCCGGCCCACGCACGACGCGCAGGTCATGTCCTCGATCGCGAGCTCGGTGGTCTCTTCGCGCACCGTGTAGCCGGCACTCTCGATGGCGCGAACCGCAGCCCGCGGATCGGCCAGGCCAAAGAAGGTGAGGTCGGCACGTTCGGTGGCGAGATTGACCGCGGCTGTCTGCACTCCGGGGACCGCGTTCAGCGCCCGCTCGACGCGGCCAACGCAGGAGGCACAGGTCATGCCCTCGACTGGCAGGCTCAGGCGGGAGACGGCGGAGCTGGGTGGATTGGCGACCGGTCGGGTGGCGACGAAAGTCATGGAACTATCCCTGGAATATGCGCGGGAAGCCCAGCTTAAAGATTCCCACGATGGCAAGGTCAAGGCCCGGCAGCTCGGCAGGTCGCTACCGCGCAGCCAGCTCATGCACTGCCATCGTGCGGATGGCGATTGCGGCTGTTGAATCAGCTCGCTGGCCTCTGGACCGCTGTCTGTAAGACGATCGGTCGACCGAAACCGGCTCCGGTGATCAACGTCATGGACCGCGCGTTTCGAAGTTGGACAGCGCCGGCGGCACATTGTCGAGTGCCATCATGCGGCTGCCGGTCTCGGCGCCGGAGTTTGGCGAGTTCTGGAGCGAGGCCGGGCGGCATTTTTCTCGGACACCGGGCAGCAGATGGAGGCAGATCCTCGGCCTAGTCGAGACGGGATCTGATGCTCTCCATCTGGTCGATCTCGGAGCGCTGCGCTTTGGTGATGTCGTCACACAGCGCGAGCAGTTCGGCGTCACGCAGTCTGGCTTCCCGGCACATGAGGATCGCACCTGAGTGATGGGGGATCATCGAGTCGATGAACTGACGGTCATCTACAAGCACCTGCGCGCGCGTGGCGCCGAACGAGCCGAGCGTCACTGCGGCGAAGATTGCGTAAAGCGCCATGTTCAGGCCCTTCTTGGGGAACATGCCAGGCATTGTGGCGAGCATGAAGATCCCCATCGGAGCCCACATGGTCAGTGCCATGTAGAACATGTTCAGGTTGTTCCGGAAGTCGCGGACACCATCGATCATCGAAAACATGACGATGTACATCACCGCGAGACCGAGCACCATGTTGATCCAGAACAGCAGATAGGGACGCCCGCTGCCCTCGGCGTGCTTGTGATCTGTCCCTTGAACAGCGTGTGCCATGTTGCTTCTCCTAGTGTTTCCGGAACAGTGTCCCACCCGACGTCAACCATCCTGGAAAGCGTTGCACCGCGACAGTTACGGCAACGTGTGCGGTCGCACCTGGTTCTCGGGTGCGTCGGAGACGTACAGGCGGCACCAGTTAGGCCTGCCAGCGTGTGTGTCGTTGAAAGGTATGGTCAAGCGGGGCTGAGCGTCCCGAGCACTGAAACGACAATGAGGATCAGGATCGCCAGCGCAGCCTCGGCCGCAACGCTCTGCCGCAAGGCTCGCACCTCCTGCGAGGGATCTCCGCCGGCCAGCGCCCGTTCAAGGCGCGGCACCAGCGTCCATCGGTGCATTGCTCCCAGGCCCAGCATTCCGCCGAACAGGGCAAGTTTGAACAGCAACAGGTTTCCGTAGGTGCTCTGGACCAGCGTCGACAATGACCACGCGGTGAGATCACCGTAATGCGCGATGCCGGACACAATGAGCGCAGCAACGAAAATCGTTCCAAGCGTCGAGAATCCACGCAGGAAGTCATGCGTTGATCGCAGACGCCCGTTGCCCGCAGCGCCCTTGCCGCGCAGGAGCATTCCCAGGAACATCAGGACCGCTGCGATCCAGCCGCCTGCAGCGAGAAGATGGACGAGGCCCGCAGAGAGCCGGACCGCGCCTGCCACGCCCTCGCCAGCGGCGGCGTGGCCGTTCCATGCCA
>DAIQPV010000105.1:7625-9395 GCA_036787145.1 Rhodospirillales bacterium | reverse complement strand
GCCGGGCAGCTGCTTGATGCCGGTGGCGTATCCCGGGTTGATGTAGAGCGCCTTCCTGCCCGTCTGCGGATTCTGGCGGACCAGGGGATGGATCACATCCGGATAAAGGGCGCGCCGCTCCTGGGTCAGCTCCGGCTGCGTCGGATCGCGATGACGCAGTTCTTCATAGTATTCTGAAAAACTGTGCACCGCATGCAGTCGCCCGACCAGTGTCCGCATCTGAGGCGGAAGGGCATCATAAGCAGCATACATATTGGCGAACAGCGTGGCCGCACCCTCCGATGGGCACTGGACGCCGTAGAGTAGTGAGCCGATTGCCGGATGCGGCAGGAAGGACTGATCTGAATGCCATAACCTGCCAACGCTGGGATCGCCGATCGGCCGACCGTCCTCTTCCACGTTACCAATAACGTAGATCAGCGGCTGGCCCTTAAGCTGGTACTGCTTCTGCGCCACTTCCTGGAGTCTACCGAAGCGACGGCTGATGGCTACCTGCGCGTCCGCCTTCAACCGCTGGCCACGGAAAAGCAGCAAGCCGCTTTCGTCCAAGGCCATGCGTACCGCCTCGATCAGCGGCTCTGCGACTGGCTTCGAAAGATCAAGTCCAACGACTTCGGTGCCGAGCGCTGAAGACAAGGGATGAAGATCAAGGACTGAGCCAGGGTGGACGGCTGCATGTGCTAGAACGGTCATCTTGCCTGCTCGCAACTGATTTAACTGACGCCGGTTCGGCTGTAACAGAAATATGGCATCGCACGCCAGTCTTGAGGCCCGCTTGCAACTCTCTGTCACAAAATTTGAACGGCGATCGCCCGAGTCAGCAGGCTTATTGAAGGTGCTACTTCAGTACCCCCTCGATTGCACTGTCGGGCAGCATGTCGATACCCGGGAACACATCGATGTCCAGAGCCCGCTTGCCGACGTAAAGGACTGCGGCCAGAGCGACAGCAAACGTCAGAGCGAATGCGGCCGCCACGACCACGTTTGCTCCCGTCCACAGCGGCCGAAACAAACGTTCCAGTGCGCCGCGGTCCGCTGAACGGCGTTCTTGTCCTGCGAGGAAGACCACATACCAGGCGCGCTTTCCGATTGGCACTGAGAACCGCAAATCGACGGTGTGAGCCGACGGCGAGCGGGCGCCGAAGGCCCGCTTCACCGCGTCGAGCTGCGCCGGAGAGAAGGACCGCGCCACGTCCTGCGGGATGCGCGAGAAAAACAGAGCGTGAAAAGGGTCGTCGATGTCTCCGCTCATATCGCCTCCGGATGGTTCTAGACGCCCGTTAGGGGCGAGCCGGAGGCATTATCAGGGGCAACGGTTAATTTTCCGTCGGCGATTGCCGCCTGCCGGTCGTATGGGGGGTGAGCGTCGGCAACGCCCCCGACATCGCGTCAGCCGGAGTCGCGAGTGGCCGCGGCGGCGCTTGGCCGACGCAAGTACTCCAGCGGATCCACGGCTTTTTTTCCCTTGCGCAGCTCAAAATGGAGTTGCGGCTGATCCACGCCGCCCGTCGAGCCGACACGTGCGATCGTCTGCCCGCGGCTTACGGTCTCGCCACGACCTACGAGCAACTCCTGATTATGAGCGTAGGCTGTAACCCAGCCGCCCGCGTGTTTGATCAGGAGCATGTTGCCAAATCCACGCAGCTCGTTGCCCGAGTAGGCAACGACTCCGCCGCTCGCAGCGCGGACTGTAGCGCCCGCCGGCGCCACGATATTGATGCCGTCGTTGAAGCTCCCCCCCCCCTTCGCTCCGAAGTCGGATATCACGCG
>DAIQPV010000105.1:0-7615 GCA_036787145.1 Rhodospirillales bacterium | reverse complement strand
ACGGGCCAAAGAAACATGCCCGGCGTAGCTTGTGGCGAGGGCAGGGGCTCACGGGTTCGTCGTGCGATCTCCGGAGAGCGGGAATTTTCCGAACGTGCCGGGGGCGCTTGTGGCGGGGGCGGGAGGGGCGCGGTCGCTACCGCAGCTGGCGCGGCGCTGCGACCGGGTATGCTCAATTGCTGGCCTTCAAAAAGATCGAAGGGTGGCGAGAGTTTGTTGAAAGCGACGAGGTCGTAGGCATCGATGCCGTATTGGCGGGCGATATCGTAAACCGTCTCGCCGGCCCTCACCCGATGCGAATCGGCCAGATCCTGCCTGCCGGCGGGCACCCTGCGACCAGGCGCCGAACCGAGTTCCGTGTGCGGCGCGACCGCGGGCGGCGTCGGTTTTGCCATCGGGACGGGGAGGGGGGTGCTCGGCGCCATTCCGCTCGTCTCGGGAGTGGGCCCCATGTCCGTACACGAGGTAGCCAGCAGCAGCGAAAGTCCCATCGCCGCTTTCCTGACTTGCCCCGTGAGTTGGAAGACGCTCCTCAACATGATGGCGATTATGCGTGAGCGGTGTGCTAACCGCAATTGCTGCCCTGCCGCGGCTGCCGGCCGTCACCGACGGTGTGGATCCGCGATCAAGGGAACAAAGCGGATGGGGCCGAGGTCCTCCGTTTCAAGTCCCTCGGCATCGCGCCGAACGCGCAACAGCCGGGGATCGCCCACGCCGTCGTCCACAGGGACGACCATCAAGCCTCCCACCGCAAGCTGCGCAGCGAGAACGGGCGGAACGTCCATCGCCGCTGCCGTGACGACGATCCGCTCGAACGGAGCCTGCTCGGGCCAGCCAAGCGTTCCATCGCCCAGTTTGCAGGTGATGTTGGTCAATCCCAACGTGCTAAAGCGTTGCTCCGCGTCTTCCAGAAGTTCGCGATGTCTCTCGATGGTATAGACGCGACGGCAGAGTTTGGAGAGCACCGCAGCGTGGTAGCCCGAGCCGGTACCGACCTCCAGGACCTTCATGCGCTCGTTCAATTCAAGCGCCTGCGTCATTCGTCCGACGACCACCGGCGCGCTCAGCGTCTGGTGACAGGCAATCGGCAAGGCCGTGTTCTCATAAGCCTGGTCCAGGAAGGGATCAGGAACAAAAAGCTCCCTCGGTAAGCGTTCAATGACGGCGCACACCTTCGTGTCGGTCACACCATGCCGGCGCAATTCCAGGATCAGGCGAATTTTGCGCGAATCGGGACTCATCGGAAGGCGGCCGCCAGCGCACTCATGCTGGCTTTATGGGTCAACTCGAGGCAGAGCGGCGTGATTGAGACGGCACCGCCATCGACGGCGGCAAGATCCGTTCCCGCCAGCGCCTTGTCCTGTTGCCGTTCACCGGCGATCCAGAAATACGGTTTGCCGCGCGGATCGACCCCCTCGACCATCGTTCCGCCGATCTTGTGCCGACCTTGCCGGGTCACCTCGATACCGGAAACGGCCGCCGCCGGAACTGCCGGTATATTAACGTTCAGCAACACGCTCTTCGGCCAATCAAAGCCGGCAAGACGCCGCAGCACTTCCTCGCCCCACCGCTCCGCCGTCGCCCACGGCGCCTCAGCGCCGCTCACGTAGAGCTGGCTGAGGGCGATCGAGCGGATACCAAGAAGCGTGCCTTCCATGGCCGCCGCGACCGTTCCGGAATAGGTGGCATCCTCGCCCAGATTGCCACCGCGATTGACCCCCGAAAGCACGAGGTCGGGCGGCCGGTTCTTCAGCACCTGATGAATGGCGATCAGAACGCAGTCGGTCGGCGTGCCGTCGACCGTGAACCGGCGCCGCCCGGCCGGCAGCAGGTAGAGCGGGCGGCGCATCGTCAGTGAGTGACTAGCGGCACTTTGCTCACTTTCGGGAGCGACGACCCAGACTTCGCGGAACAGCCGCCGCGCCACGCGTTCCAGGATCTTCAATCCAGGCGCATGAATGCCATCGTCGTTGGAAATCAGAACACGGGCGCGCGCCAGATCAAGCGGTGGATGCGCCATGGCTGCCGATCACTTCCAGCCCGCCCATGTACGGGCGCAGGACCTCGGGAACGACGACGGAGCCGTCCGCCTGCTGGTAATTCTCCAGAACGGCGATCAGCGTCCGGCCGACGGCGAGACCGGAGCCGTTCAGCGTGTGCACGAACCGCGTGTTCTTGTCCCCTTTCTTGCGGCAGCGGGCGTTCATCCGGCGCGCCTGGAAGTCGCCGCAGTTGGAACACGACGAGATTTCCCGGTAGCGGCCCTGCCCCGGCAGCCAGACCTCGATATCGTAGGTCTTGCGTGCCGAAAAGCCCATGTCGCCGGTGCACAGGACAACGACTCGGTAGGGAAGGCCCAGTTTTCGAAGCACCTCCTCGGCGCAAGCGGTCATTCGCTCGTGCTCGTCGTTCGACTGTTCGGGCGCCGTGATACTGACCAGTTCCACCTTGGTGAACTGGTGCTGGCGAATCATTCCGCGCGTGTCCTTCCCCGCCGCACCCGCCTCGGCGCGAAAGCACCACGTCATCGCCGTGTAACGAAGCGGCAGCGAGTGCTCGTCAAGGATCTCACCAGAAACGAGATTGGTCAGTGGCACTTCGGCGGTGGGAATGAGCCAGCGGCCGTCGGTCGTCTCAAACAGGTCTTCAGAAAACTTCGGTAGCTGGCCCGTACCGAACAAAGTCTTGCTGTTGACCAGCGCCGGCGGATTGGTTTCGATATAGCCGAACGCACCCGTGTGCACGTCCAGCATGAAGTTCGCCAGGCCCCGTTCAAGCCGGGCCAGCGGACCGCGTAACACCACGAAACGCGCCCCGGACAGCTTCGCGGCCCGGTCGAAGTCCATCAAGCCAGCCGCTTCGCCGATCTGGAAGTGTTCGCGCGGTTGGAAGTCGAAGGATCGCGGCTCACCCCATCGTCGGATTTCAACGTTCGCAGTCGCGTCGCAACCGTCAGGGACGCTATCGGCCGGAAGGTTGGGAATTTGCGCCAGCTCTTTCAGAAGCTCGGAATCCGCAGAAGCCGCATAGCTCTCCAGAGTTGCCTGCTCGTTCTTGCAGCGCGCAACCTCGGCCAGGAGATTGACGGTCTCTCCGCCCTGCCCCTTGCGCTGGCCGATCTCCTTGGACAACGCATTGCGGCGTGCCTGGATCTCCTGCGATGCCGTCAGTGCCTCGCGCCGCGCCTGGTCGAGCTTGAGAAGGCGGCTCGATTCCGCTGGCAGCCCGCGCCGCGCCAAAGCAGCATCAAAGGCTTCCGCGTTTTCCCGAATCCACTTGATATCCAGCACGCGCGCCGCCTCACCGAGGAAAGTCCATCCTTGGGCGTATAGGAAGGCCTGGGTGCGGTCAAGCGCACGGTGTCATTGCGCGTCTGCTCCAAAGAGGCCGGACCGAGCTTGGCACAAGCCACTAAGAAGCATCCGCCGCTCTCGCCACTTTCTCCCGGCCGCGCTCGATCAGCCGGACGCACCAAATGGAGATTTCGTAAAGCAGGATGGTCGGAATGGCGAGGCTGACCTGGCTGAACACATCGGGCGGGGTCAAGACCGCGGCAAAGATAAATGCGATAACGATAGCATAACGGCGTTTGTCGCGCATCCCATCCGATGTAATCAAGCCCGCGCGAGCAAGCAGCGACATGACAACTGGCATCTGGAAACACAAACCAAAGGCAAAAATCAGTTGCATAACCAGGGACAAATACTGATCAACCTTGGCATCAAGCTGGATTGCCATTCCCTCTTCAGCGGTCATCTCGAATCCGAGAAAGAAGTGCCAAGCCATTGGGAAAACGACGTAGTATGCCATCGCACCGCCTGCGAAAAATAGCAGCGGAGTAGCAATCAGAAATGGCAGAAAAGCTCTTTTTTCGTTTTTATAGAGACCTGGTGCAACAAACTTCCAAATCTGTGTCGCCACAAGAGGAAAGGAAAGAAACATTGCAGCAAAAAAGGCTACCTTAACATAAGTGAAAAACGCCTCATGAAGAGCGGTAAAAATCATCCGCCGTTCACCGCCCTTTTCGTGCAGCACATCGGCTAAGGGCTTTACGAGGAACTGATAAATATGCGGAGCAAACCAGTAACAAACGAAGAATAGTACGATAATGCCGGACAAACACCAGATCAGCCGCCGCCGCAGCTCGACCAAGTGATCAACCAGCGGCATTCGGCTCGCTTCGATATCTTCTTCTGCGCT
The DNA here is from genome assembly GCA_036787145.1 of Rhodospirillales bacterium. Taxonomy (GTDB): domain Bacteria; phylum Pseudomonadota; class Alphaproteobacteria; order Rhodospirillales; family Defluviicoccaceae; genus Defluviicoccus. Next base: position 3,415 of record DAIQPV010000105.1, on the reverse strand, counting down.
CATCCCTTCCCCTGTTCTTGCGGACTGATGCCGAGATTGACAGTGGTGGTCAGATCAGCGGAGGCCCTGGTCCACAGTCTCGTCCGGAGGAGTGGGAGGAGCATGGTCAGTCGACGGCGTCATCTCCGCCCCTGCTGAGGTATCGGCGCTCCCTGGAGCCGTAGGCTCCGCTGGCCGTGACGACGGGAGCGGAGCGGCCGCATGCGCATGCGGCTGGCCAGCGGGCGATCGTTCCATCGGGGGCTCCGCTCGGTGGGGTGGGCCACGTTCGACCGAGTCCTTCAGTTGGCGGTTGAATTCCGTTGGATCGAAATCCGCTGAAAGCTTTCCGGTCGGATCCACGGACTTGCGAAGCTCGTCCCCCAAATCAAACCGGGCGGAATCTTCCACTTTGCGCTTGATTTCGTCGAGTTCGGCCTCTCGCGCCATTTCCGCGAGGCTAGCCTGGAACTCGCGGCTCATCGCACGGGCCTTCTGCACGACACGGGCTGTTGTCCGCAAGACTTTCGGCAGGTCCTTCGGCCCAACGACAACAAGCGCGACGATGCCGATCAAGAGCAGCTCTTGCCAGCCGATGTCGAACATCGGGAAAGCCTCGCCCGCGGAGGTGAAGACGGCAGCCTTACGATCGCACCGCCCGGTCGCGGTCTGCGTTTGCGTCGGGGGCGCTTCTCGGCCGCTCCTCCGGAGGCAGGGCGCGAGCGTCCCGGGGCGATGGCTGGTCTTCGAACGGTTCGTCCTCTTTCATGCTCTGCTTGAAGGACTTCAAGCCCTTGCCAAAATCGCCCATAAGTTGCGAAACCTTGCCCCGCCCGCCAAAGAGGATCAGGACGACGACCAGCACGATCAGCCAGTGCCAGATGCTGAATGAACCCATCGCTGTTTCCCATTCAAACTTGGCCGCACGCTCCCGGCGCGCGCCAGACAGCCGAAATTATGGCCGGGGACGCCGCAGCGCGGCGCGACCATACGCTATCGATATAGCGATTGGGAGCGTCCTGCGCGCGCTTTGATCCTGACCGGAAGCGACACCTAGCGCGCATCCGGGTCCAGCGGTTCAGGAGCGCTGTCGCCGTCGCCCTCTGGCGGGTCCGAGTCCGGCTGAAGCACGCGAATCGCCGGCCGGCTATCCAGTAGCCCGGTCGCCAGCAGTTCTTCCCGGGCCGGAAGGTCGGTCAACGCGCTTAGCCGGAAATGTCGCAGAAAGGCGTCGGTCGTTGCCCATGTCACTGGGCGCCCTGGGCTCTCCCGGCGACCCCGTGGCTCGATCCATCCCTGCTCGAACAGAGCATCGAGCGTCCCCTTGCTCAGTTGCACGCCTCGGATCTCCTCAATCTCGCCGCGTGTCACCGGCTGATGATAAGCAACCACCGCCAGTGTCTCGATGCCGGCGCGCGACAATCGCTTTTCGATTCTCCGCTGACGCGTCAGGAAAGGCGCCAGATCCGGAGCCGTCGTGAAGCACCAGCCGTTGCCTGCCTGGACCAGATTGACGCCCCGACCTGCGTACTCGTCGACGAGTGCCGACAGCAACGCCGGCACGTCGGCCTCCTCCGTCAGATACTCGGTGAGGTCCTGCTCGGACAGAGGCTCGGCGGAGGCAAACAGAACCGCTTCCAGCAAGCGCAGCAGATGTCGATCACGTGAATCCCCGGTTGTCACGGAAGCTGTCCACGCTTGAAGTAGATGGGACCAAAGTGCTGGTTCTGCCGGAGGATGATCGCGCCTTGCCGGGCCAGTTCCAGCACTGCGCCGAAGGTGGCCGCGAAGGAAGAGCGGGCGCCCAAGGCGCCCTCTCGCAAGCCTTCCAGGGTACCTTGGGGCAGATATCGGGTGAGGCTCTCCCAGCCTGGGGATTTGCCAAGACTTCGCAAAATGCGCTCCAATGCGGCCTCGACGCTGTCCAGCTCGATTGGCTCTTTCAAATCCAGCGAAATATCGGGATGCTGACGGGCCAGCCGACCATACGCCCGCACCAGGCTGCGCAGATCAGCCGTGATAACCGTATCGATATGTTCGTCGATGGTCTCGGGAGCACCGCGAAGCCAGAAATCACGCCCCAACTGTGGGCGGGCCATGAGCTGCCTTCCCACCCCACGCATGGCATCCAGTCGGCGAAGCTGGAACGCCAGCGCCGCGGCCATCTCGTCGCTGGAAGGCTCCTCCGGACCCGCGGGCTCCGGCAGCAACAGCCGCGACTTCAGCTCGGCCAGCCACGCCGCCATCACGAGGTACTCGGCCGCCACCTCCAGCCTTGCCCGTCTTACAACGGCGATATAGTCGAGATACTGATCGGCGAGAGCCAGAATCGAGATCCGTCGCAGATCGACCTTTTGCGCCCGAGCCAGCGCGAGCAGCAAGTCGAGCGGTCCTTCCCAACCATCGAGGTCGACAACGAAGGCATCGGCACCGCCGACTGCCACCTCTTCCGCATCTGTGTCGTGTTGAGTCGCTTCGGCGCGTTCGAAGGCGGTCACGAGAACCCGACCATGGAGAAGATCAGCCGACTGACGAACTCCGCGGGGCGCAGCACCAGCCAGTTGATGATCCCGAGCTCGACCCCGACCTGACTGGCGAGAAGTGGCAATACGAAGACGATGCCGAGAATGATCAGGAAACCGTATCGCTCGAGGCGGCTGAGAGGTTCTGCCAGCACGTCTGGAAGCAGACCCACCGCCACGCGACCTCCGTCGAGGGGCGGCAAGGGCAGCATATTGAAGATGGCCAGCAACACGTTGAGCCAGACCGCATTGAACAGATTGTAGCCGATCCACTCCAATCCCGCGCCTGGCAGCACCGGGATCAACGTCAGCGCGGCCGCTTCCGCGATGGCCATGGCAATATTGATGCCCGGCCCCGCTGCGGCGACCAGAACCATGTCGCGGCGAGGCCTGCGCAGTCGACTGAAGTTGACCGGCACCGGCTTGGCAAAGCCGAACATCATCCGCCCGCCGGACGCAAGCAGCAACATTGCCGGAAGAATTATGGTGCCGAACGGATCAACATGCTTCAGCGGGTTAAACGTGACCCGCCCCAGCCGCTTGGCCGTATCGTCCCCCAACCGCGAGGCAACAAACCCGTGCGCCGCTTCGTGCAGAGTGATGGCGATCAGGGCCGGCAAAATCCAGGTGGAAATTTGATAAACCATCTCAGACATCAGGCGCGCACCTGAGCCCCGAGCAGGCCCGCCAGTCTCTGCTGCGCCTGTTCCCGATCGAATGGCTCCGCCTTGGCACGCATGCATTGAGCGCGCGCCAGCCGGCGCACGGCTTCAGGCGACAGCGTCGGGCAAACTGTGGCGACCTCGCGCATTTCGTCGAAATAGCCGTTGCAGTGCAGGGTAACATCGCAGCCGGCCGCCAGGGCCGCACGGGTGCGATCCCCGGCGCGGCCGGAGAGTGCCCGCATGCACAGA
>DAIQPV010000104.1:0-9417 GCA_036787145.1 Rhodospirillales bacterium | reverse complement strand
AGGCATCAGGACAGCATTGAGGATCTTCTCGCCGAGCGTCCTGTTTCCGGTTCCGGTGGGGTCCGGGAAGGGCTCGGGACTGGCAAAAGTTCCGCCGATCGAGATCGGGGTACGCAACGTCAAGGGGCTGAAGTCCTTGGCATAGGGCCTCATCGTCAGACCCAGGGTCTCGTTTTTCATATTGATATCACCTGATCCGATAATGACGGTGTCGCCGGTGTCCAGAACGAGCGGCTCCGCCTGAAACACCCCATCCTTCACCGGCAGTTCGGCAACGAGGCAGCGGATAGGTGTCGTCTTGTCGCCTTCGACGAGCAGACCGAGCGACTCGGCGATGTCGAGGCCGGCCAGTTCGACCAGAAGGAGGCTCATCTTGCCGCCGGACATGACCAGCGACGTCTCGCCGTTGGCGTTGCCGAGGATATCCGCGACCGAAGTGCCGGTAGACGACATCTTGGCGCGGCCGCCTAAGATGCCGGCGCTCTCCTCGACGAACGGCGTGTTTCTAAGCAGGTCTCTGAGATTGATCCGGTTTACGCGGGCATCGATATCGACGGCGACCGGCTCCTGGCTGCCGTAGAGCGACATGTACAAATCGACCCGCCCTTTTCCGATCTCAAAGCTGACTGGTTGCAGCCGCAGCGTGCCATCGTCGAGCGTCAGGGACGAATCGAACCGATCAAGCGGAATCGCGGTGGTGAGAATCTGGCTGGAGCGGAAGGTCACGTCCGCGTCCATTGCCCGAAGCCGGGACAGATCGATGTTCTTGTCGGGAAGAACACGGCCAGGTCTGTCGGACGTTTTCACCTCTCCGTCCGGCTGGGGATTTCGCGGCGCACCCACCGACGGCAAGAGATCGGCGAAATCGAGCTTGTTGGACCGCAGATCTCCCGTCAGCTTCGGCCGCGCGCCGCCGAGATCGACCGCGATCGAGCCCCTCAGGTCGCTGCCGCCCAGGGTCCCCTCGAAGTCAGCGAGGGACCAGGCGGTCTTCTGATGGGTCAGCTGGCCCTTGATGTGGTACGGCGGGGTTGGCGGCAGTGCCAGTCCCAGCAGGGGATAAAGGTCGGCAGCATTCTCGGCGCTGAAATCGACCGCCAAGTCCAGATTCTGCATCTTGGCAGGATCGCCAATGCTTCCCGACACCAGGGCCTTGTTGTTGCCCGCCTTCAGATCGACCTTAAGGGGAAAGGGCTTCCCGCCGCCGCGCAGCTCGGCGAACGAGCCGGCTTCGAGGCGAAGCCGGAGCGGCTGCTTCTGGTACTGACCGTCGGCGCTCAGCCGAATGTCCTGGTTTGGCGGCTCCTGGCGCAAGGTGAGCGTATCCAGGACCACCTCGACGGCGTTGCCGGGGTCAGGCTGCTCAATACGGATCAAGGCATCTTTCGTGGTGAACTCCTCGATGATCGGCAGCTCCCCGCTGTCGCCGTCCGACTTGCTGCTGCCCCCGCTGCCGAAGGTCCAGTTGTTCTGCCCTTTCTGATTGCGAGCAAGAAAGATCCGGGGTGAGTCCAGCGCCACCGAGGGAAGACGGATGTGGCCCTGCAAAGCCTGCCAAACGTCGATGGCGGCATCGACCCTTGCGATTTGAACCATTTGCGGTTCCCGGGCCCACGTGGCGTTGGCGACCGCGAGATCATCGATTTTCACCCGGGTGGTCCAGCCGATATCGACATCGAGATCGCCGCCAATAACGACCTTGCGGCCAAGGGCAGTACTCGCGATCCGTGACATCGGCGCCCGCAAATCATTCCAGTCATAAACCAGAGCGATGGCAATAACAGCAGCAACTACAACGGAAATAATGCTTAAAACCGCAGCAAAAAACCAAACCGCGGCGCGACCAATAACACGAGACATCCACACCTCCGCCCCTGCAAGTCCGTTGGGTGGCGCTGTACGTGACAGCATCCCTGCGAGAACGTTGCCAGCAGGCTTCCGTTCCAGTCAGGAGGAGAGGCGTGAAATTGCGCTGGACAAGATCGTGTCGGGAGCCTCCCGGCGAAAAAACGCCCTTATTCTTGGGACCAGAGAACCGGCTTCCACCGGCTTAGGCATGACCGGAACCTGGCTATATCGTTCCGGCAATGCGGGCTCTTTTTGAACGTCCGTCATGAAAATTACGGGCACACCGCGCTCTCTCAGTCGGTCCGCGGCCGGATAAACCGCAGCACCCTTGAGGCTTGTGTCCAGTGCCGCGACGTCGAACACGTTGTCGGCGATCAGCGTCATGAGTTCATCCAGCGAAACCGCCGGTCCGACCACGTCCACTCCGGCGGAGATCAAGCCAGCGGCAAGTCCGAGGGCGACCAGCGGCTCATCCTCAGCAAGGAGGATGCGAATGCGGCCGAGACCCTCGCGCCCAGCATCGCCGTCGTTGGTGCTGCCATCGGGGGTGGTGCCATCGGGGGACGCGGAGGAACCGCCATCGGCCGGCCGCCGCGTCAGCGACAGTTCGATCCGGCAGATCACCCCTTTCGGGTCAAACTCAAGAAAGGCACTGGCCTTCGGCTCACCCGCCAGCGCGCTCTTGACGAGGGTCGAACCAAAGCCAGCGCGCACCGGCTTGACGACAGCCGGGCCATTCTCTTCGCGCCACTGCAGATAAAGACAGGACTCGCCATTTTTCTGCCCGAGCTTCCACGAGACCGTGACCTGGCCGGCCGGGACCGAGAGCGCCCCATATTTCGCCGCGTTCGTCGCCAGTTCGTGAAGGACGAGTGACAGGTTGAGGGCGACGCGCGGCCGGAGGATGAAATTCGGCGGTTCCCCCTGGATGACGACGGATTCCGGCCGTTGTCCGTAAGGGGTAAGCTCGTCTTCGATCAGCCGCTGGAGGCTCGCGCCTTTCCATTTCTGCTGGGTCAGCAGGCCATGGGTGCGCGCCATCGCCGCGATGCGTCCGTGCAATCGCTTGACATATTCTTCCTTCGTTTGCGAGCCCTGGGCGGTGAGCGACACCATCGCCTGGATGGAGGCAAGAATGTTGCGGACCCGGTGATCCAGTTCCGCCATGAGCAGCGCCTGGCGTTCCTCCGCTGCCTTTCGGCCGCCGATGTCGATGCACACGCCCACCCATTCCCGCACGCTGCCATCCCCATTCGAAACCGGGAGGCCGCGTGCGTTGTACCAACCGAAGTTCCCCTCGGCATCGCGAATCCGGTACTCGGTATTGTACGTCCCGGTACCCCGGATCGCCGTTTGCCAGGCTTCCAGAGTTCTCAGGCGATCCTCGGGATGAATTGCATCAAGCCAGCCCCAACCGGCCGACTGCTCGATGGTCTGTCCCGTTGCTGCCCGCCAGAGGGGCATGTCGATGGCCGTGCCGTCGGGGGCTGTTGTCCAAACGAGCGACGCGATCGCTTCGGTCAGGACCCGGTAGCGCTCCTCACTGACGCGCAGGTCCGCTTCCGCCTGCTTCTGCCGGGTGAGATCGGCGACGTAGCATATCCAGGCAAGATCGGCGGCTTCAACCTTGGCACACCCAATCAACACATGGACCAACCGACCGCTCTTATGCACAAAGGCCTTTTCATAGGGTTTGCACTCACCCTTTTCCGAGATCTCCTGGTTCGCAGCGGTATCCACCGCCTGAAATTCTGCCGGAGTGAGTTCGCGCCACCTCTTCTTCACCTCATCAAGTTCGGCGCGCGTAAATCCGATTATTTTAAGGAAGGCATCGTTTGCCTCAACCAGCTCGAGTTCCGTGGCGACGACGATGCCGATGAGGTTGGCATCGATCAGACGGCGAAATCTCTTGTCCCGGCGCAAGATTTCCTGATGCGCCTCTTCCGCCGCATGACGGGCTTTGCGCTCCCATCGCAGCAGGATCTGCGCCTCGACCTTCTCCCGCTGGTTGGCCGCCGCCTTCAGGAGTGAGCGATGAACGTCCGCCACCTCCGATATTGAGGCCTCTGCCGTATACGCGACACTGCCGCTGACGATGCCGTCCGCATTTCGGGCCAGGCTCTGCAGCGGCAAGGTGATCCGGCGGCCGATATACCAGGCTGCCGCGGTCGCAAACACCAGCGATGCAAGCCCCCCAGCCGCCACCACAGCGGTCGCTCGCGCGACCGGCGCCTGAAGGAGTTCGGTGGGCTCCACCACCACAGTCGTCCAACCGCTCAAGCCTGACTGCGCAAAAGCCGCCTCCACCAGAGTGCCGTCACGGGCCGTGCCTTCCGCGACGCTGATCGCATTGGCGTTGCCTTGCCCGATAAACCACGAGGGGGCCGGCTGGCCCACGTAGTCCTGCCAATTGTTGGATCGGGCGACAAAAATGCCATTGCGGTCGATGATCTTGCTGACCCAGCCCGCCGGCAACTTGTTGCTCGCGAGCAGTTCGCTGAGGCGTTCCGGTGTGAAGGTCATGGCCAGTGTTGATATGATTGTTCCATCACGGACGACAGGAACCACCAGCGAGATCACCTGCCGGCCGGCTGTTGGTCCGAAAAATAGGTTCGAAACAACGGCTTCGCCTGTCTCGAACACCTTGGCGACGCTTTCTGGACTCGCTGTCTTGGGCAAAAGCTGACCCAATGGCAGAAGGGTATTCATCAGCTGCTGACCGGACGCGTCGGTAAGCACAATCCAGCCGTCGTGTGAACGCGCCAGCTCCGCCGCCCGGTGATAGAATGCCGACAGATCGTCGTCCTGGGCAGCGGCCGAATTGGCCAGGGTGAGGAGAAGCGACCTGACCCCGCTGAGTTCCCTGTCCACGGCAAGCGACAGCGCTGCCGCGGTGCTTTGCAAGCTTGCTTCCACCGTCTGGCGCTGAAGGCGGATATTCCAAGCTCCGTACGCTGCCATCAGAGCCAGCACCGGAAGAACGACGCCGACAACGAGCGCTCCAATAATAAGACGGACGTTGGGCAGGTCTTGACGCATCGAACGTATTGCTTGTCCCACCCCCTGCATCCTTCGGCTCTGATCCGACTCCTTCGCCTTTACGGCAGGACGCCGGCTGGCGGCGCTTTCCTGGTTCTTCCGAGACCTGATCGAAGCATTAACTCCTGTCGACCTTATCCGGCATCTTCTCGGCATCGACAGCATCGACCGCCTCGGTCAGCGGACTCTTGTGCTCTTCCTTCACGAACCGCTCAGCGGAAATCTTTGCCTCCTCTTCGCTGACTTTCCCACTCACGTAGACCGTCTTGAGGGGAACCTTGTGAGGCCGGCCATAGGAGTCCGTCTTGTGACGATACATCGTGACCTTATAGGGCTTGCGCTTTGCTTCCGAACCGCCCTCGAGCGTGGCGGTGGAAACCACCCCCAGCAGCTGGTGCTCCCGGCTGATGACGGGCAGCCGGGAGATGCCGTATTCATCCATCAGCCTCTGCGCTTCCTCCGACGACTGGTCTTCGAAGCCGCAGATCACCTCCATAGACATGATATCGGCCGCGCAGACCGATTCCTCCGGCTTCTCCAGAGCAATGCACCGGACGACGATGTCGCGGTCGGTCACCACCCCGACCAGCCGCTCCGCTTCGATCACGGGGACGAGGCCGACGTCCTGGTTCAGCATCAATCGGGCAATCTCGACCACTTTCGCGTCCGGATGAACGCTGAGAACCGGCTCTGACGAGAGCAATTCCTTAAGTAACATGGTGCTTCCCTATTTGAGCAGTGATGGCCAAGTCAAACGTAAGGAGCGGTAGCAAGTTCCCTGTCCGGAACCAGCGCTGTCTTCGCCCGTTCCGTCTTCTACCAGAAGTTTGCCGAACGCCAATCGAGGCCCATGAAAATGGAAGACACCGATACCAAGCCGCCGCAGGTTCAGAAGCGACAGCCGGGGATTGAAGGCGTGATGCATCCGAAGCCGGAGGTCAAACCCCGTTTTCGGGGATCCGATCGGCTGGCGGGCAAGACCGCGATCGTTACCGGCGGCGACAGCGGAATCGGCGAGGCGGTGGCGGTCCTGTTCGCGCGGGAGGGGGCAAACGTCGCGATTGTCTATCTGGAAGAACACGAAGATGCCCGCGCCACCGCCCGGCTCATCGCTGAGGAGGGGCGCGACTGCCTGCTCCTTGCCGGGGATATCGCCGACGAGAACTTCTGCCGGAACGCGGTGGCGCGGGTCGTCGATCGCTATGGTCACGTCGACGTCCTTGTAAACAACGCCGCCGAACAACACGCGCGCGTCGATATCACCGAGATCCCGAGCGCCCAGCTTGATCGGACGTTTCGCACCAACGTCTTTGGCTATTTCTACATGACCCAGGCGGCACTTCCCCACATGCCGGAAGGCAGCGCGATCATCAACACCACCTCGGTCACTGCGTATCGTGGCAGCAAGCATTTGTTGGACTACAGCGCCACGCGGGGCGCCGTCGTTTCCCTGACGCGGTCGTTGGCGCAATCGCTCGTGGACAGAAACATCCGGGTCAACGGCGTTGCACCTGGGCCGATCTGGACGCCTTTGATTCCGGCGAGTTTCGATGCGGAGAAGGTGAGGACCTTCGGGAAGAACGTACCGATGGGGCGGCCCGGGGAACCGAACGAGGTGGCCCCGTGCCACCTGTTTCTCGCCTGCGCCGACTCCTCTTACATGACCGGGCAAATTCTCCATCCGAACGGCGGCGAGATCGTCGGCGGGTGAGTCGCTGCAGGTCGCCGCGGAACCGGGACGGCCGCACGCGGTTTAGGGCAAAGCGGACTTTGCATGGAGGATGACACCGATGACCGACAAAAATCAGGGCGAAGGAAACCGGGAAGCGGCTCGTGAATACAACGATCAGACACAAAAATTCGTAAAAGCCGGAAGCGTCGAAGAGTTTGCACGCGAGGCGGTCCAGGCGCTCGACGGCGCCGAGGCGGAGGAACTCCGGGAAGCTGAGGCGAAGGGCAAAGCGAAAGCTCTGGAAGAGGATCCCCAAGTTCACCGCGACAAGTGAGGGAAGGCCTCGCCGCCTGGTGAATCTGGCACGAGGGTCGCTCGTTCCGACCGAATGCTCCGGCGGCTTTGGTGATCTTGCCGAAGCCGCAACCTGCCGGAAGGCAGGCACCGCTGGGCCGCCGCCGCTGCGGCGGTTTTCCAGCCTCTAAACCTTGACGAGGTGCTTCTTATGACGGCCGATCGTTCCCCGACCGAGGCCAGGCAAGCAAAACCCGAGGGCGTCGTTCGCTACATCCTGGCGCTTTCCCTTGCCGGGGCCGTTATCGCGCTGGCGATCGTTTTCTTCCTTTTCACCTGAGCCTCGGCACAAGACCGCGCCGCGCTCACTGGCCGTCGCCCCATTTCCAGGCGCGGGACGGTGCCGCATGCGGCAATCATCCATCCACTGATCCGGGAACCGAGTCTCTCCGCCCTCGTTTCGCTTGCACTCCACGGGCAGCAGCAGCAGCCAATCCATTGACGAAGGGGTCCTTCAGGTGTTGACGGCGTCCGAGCAAGATCGCGGTAATTTCGTTGATGTGGTGAATGCAACCAGGCCGGCCTCCGGGCCAGCGGGGGTGACCGCAGAGCGCCGGTATCCCATCGGCGCGGAGGCGATTGGCGGGGGTGTCCACTTTCGCGTTTGGGCACCCGGGCATGAGCGGGTGGCGGTCGTGATCGCCGACGGGATCGAGCGGCTCTCGACCACGCCCCTGGCTGAGGAGGGCGACGGCTACTTTTCGGTCACAGTTCCCGATGCCAGCGCCGGGACCCTGTACTGGTTTCGGATCGACGATGACGAAACTCTGTGTTCCGACCCCGCCTCCCGGTTCCAGCCGGAAGGCCCGCTGGGGCCGTCACAGGTCATCGATCCCCGCTTTCCCTGGACCGACGGAGACTGGCGCGGGGCTTCTCTCGAGGGCCAGGTGATTTATGAGATGCATATCGGCACCTTCACGCCCGGCGGAACGTGGCGCGCGGCGATCGACGAGCTCGCAGGTCTCAAGGCGGTTGGAATCACTGTCCTCGAGATCATGCCAATCGCCGATTTCACAGGGGCCTTCGGCTGGGGCTACGACGGCGTCAACATGTTCGCACCGACCCGCCTTTACGGCGGTCCGGACGACTTGCGCGCTTTTATCGATGCCGCCCACGGCCACGGCCTGGCTGTGATTCTGGATGTTGTCTACAATCATCTTGGGCCCGTCGGTAATTTTCTCGAGAGGTTTTCCGCATATTATTTCACCGACAAGTATGAGACAGATTGGGGCAAGCCGCTGAATTTCGACGGCGATCACTGCGATCCAGTGCGTGAGTACTTCGTATCTAATGCAAGGTACTGGATCGATGAGTTCCACTTCGACGGACTGCGGCTTGATGCCACGCAGAACATCTATGATTTTGATGAAACGCACGAGCATATCCTCGCAGCGGTCACCAGCGCGGCGCATGCCGCGGCAGGCAACCGGAGCGTCATCATCGTCGCGGAAAACGAACCGCAGAACGTCCGGCTGCTTCGCTCCCCGGAAGAAGGGGGTTTCGGCATCGATGCGATGTGGAACGATGACCTGCATCATGCGGCGATCGTCGCCCTGACCGGCCGCAAGGAAGCCTACTATACCGACTACCACGGCAATCCGCAGGAGTTCGTCTCAGCCGCCAAGTACGGCTTTCTCTATCAGGGACAGCGATATAAGTGGCAAAAAGACCGGCGCGGCACGCTCGCCTTTAAATTTGCGCCTTCGCACTTTATCACCTTCATTCAAAATCACGACCAGATTGCCAATTCCGGCGTCGGCGATCGTATACACAAACTGACCCGGCCGGCCTTGTGCCGGGCAATGACTGCTTACATCCTGCTTTTACCAGGAACACCCATGCTGTTCATGGGGCAGGAATTTGCGTCGTCTGCGCCCTTTCTTTACTTTGCTGACCACGACCAGGAACTAGCAGGCCTGGTCTATGAAGGTCGAAAAGTCTTCCTGCAGCAGTTCAGAAGTCTCGCCACACCGGAGATGCAGGACAACATGGCGCCTCCCGCCGATCGGCAGACCTTCGAGCGCTGCAAGCTCGATCCGGCCGAACGGGAGCGGAACGTGGAAGCCGTGCGCCTGCATACCGACCTCCTGCGGTTGCGGCGGGAAGACCCGGTCCTCCGCCGGCAGCGTCGGCACGGCGTGGATGGTGCCTGTCTCGGGCCGGGCGCGTTCGTCCTGCGCTTTTTCGGGGAAGAGAATGACCGGCTGATGCTGGTCAACCTTGAATCCGATCTGCATCTGGATCCGGCGCCGGAGCCGCTTCTCGCACCGGGCGGCGGCGAGACCTGGGAGGTGATGTGGTCCAGCGAGGATCCCGCTTATGGCGGCTCGGGGACACCGCCGATTTACGGCGACGAAGGTTGGCGATTACCCGGCAACGCCTGCGTGCTGATGCGGCCTGCCGCCCAACCCATCGAGGAAGCCGAGTCGGAGACTGAGGCGAGCATAGGTTTAGCAACAATTTAGGAGCGGAAGTCGATGACGGATTGTCTTCGTGTTCTCGAT
>DAIQPV010000103.1:0-9462 GCA_036787145.1 Rhodospirillales bacterium | reverse complement strand
GCCGCCGCCGGACGGAGCACCGCCGTCTTTACCGGCCCTTCATCCTCCGGCGGAGCTTGCAGCTCGACGGCCGGCGGCAGTTTTGGCGGCCGCGTCCGCCCCGGAGCCGGGCCGTAGTAGTTCACCAGCCGGGTATCGCTGTGACGGTCGGGCTTCCGATAACAGTCCACCGCCGCCAGCGAGCGGTAACAGTAGAGAGGCTCTTCGTCGTAGACGGCTTTTTCGTATGCGGATTCGTAGGAAATGCAACCCGCGAGGACGAACACCAGAAGGGAGACGATTGGAGCCAACCTGACAGTCCCGGTTCCTGGCCGGAGCACATCCCCATCGCGCTTCGGCCTCTCGCACCATCGCGGGAATTATATCAAAATTTACTCGCAAAGATAGCATAATGTGCGCTGACCAGTGGCGGCCCCGGGCCCGACGCGGCTTATTCCCGCTTCCAGGCGGCCACCGAATGGTCGCGAAACGCGGCAGGCTTTGTTGTTCCGCATTTATTGCCTGCGTCCCGGTGAGACTTTAGGTATGTGTGGTTCGTTCAAACCCACCGGCCAGCGACCAGGGAACTTCGAAAATGTCCTTCCTCGCGCAACGTCTCGGGCGCATCAAGCCATCCCCAACGATCGGCGTCACCCAGAAGGCCGCCGAGCTGAAGGCAGCCGGCCGCGACGTCATCGGCCTGGGTGCAGGTGAGCCTGACTTCGATACGCCAGACCACATCAAGCAGGCGGCGGCCGAGGCCATCACCCGCGGCGAGACGAAGTATACTGCCGTTGCCGGAACGCTGGAGCTGCGCCGGGCGATCTGTGCCAAGTTCAAGCGCGAAAACCAGCTCGACTACAAACCCGATCAGGTGACGGTGGGCTGCGGTGGAAAGCAGACCATCTTCAATGCCCTGTTGGCGACGCTGGACGAGGGTGACGAAGTCATCATCCCGGCGCCCTACTGGGTTTCATACCCCGACATCGTGCTGCTGGCGGAAGGAACGCCGGTTATCGTGCCCTGTGGCGCCGAGCGGGGATTCAAGCTCGATCCCGAGGCGCTCGATCGAGCCATCACCCGGCACACGAAGTGGGTGATCCTCAACTCACCCTCCAACCCGACCGGCTCTGGCTATTCGGAGCTCGAACTGTCGCAGATTTGCCAGGTGCTGAACCGCCATCCGCGCGTCTGGCTGATGACCGACGACATTTATGAGCACGTCATCTACGACGACTTCCGTTTCACCACCCCGGCCCAGGTGGAACCCCGCCTTTACGAGCGCACGCTCACCATCAACGGGTGTTCGAAGGCCTACAGCATGACCGGTTGGCGGGTCGGCTGGGGAGCGGGGCCGAAGCCGCTGATCGACGCGATGAACATGATTCAGTCGCAGTCGACGACTCATACAGCGTCGATCAGCCAGGCGGCCGCGGTGGCCGCGCTGAACGGCCCGCAGGACTTCATCGCCGCCAACAGCGCGCTGTTCCGTGAGCGCCGCGACATGGTTGTAGCCGCACTCAATCAGACCGCGGGCCTGAACTGCACCCGGCCGGAAGGCGCGTTCTACGTCTATCCGTCCTGTGCCGGCGTCATCGGCAAGATGACGCCCGAAGGCAAGAAGATCGAAAGCGACGACGACTTCGTTACCTATCTGCTCGAAGCCGAAGGTGTGGCCTGCGTTCAGGGCTCGGCGTTCGGCCTGTCGCCGTTCTTCCGCATCAGTTACGCCACCGCGACGGCCAAGCTGGAGGAGGCCTGCCGTCGCATCCAGCGAGCCTGCGCGGCATTGACATGACCGCGCGCTGTCGCCGGTTGGAGATCTGGAGCCGCATGGATGCAGCAGATCCTCTCGTTCTGTCGTAGTCTCGGTTTGCCGGAGCGCTCGTTTGCCGCTGGAGAGACCCTGCTTCCGGAGAATGCGCGCACCGGCGCCCTCTACATCCTGATCGAGGGCGAGGTAGAGGTCCTGAAGGGCGGCTTTCAGGTTTATCTGGCTTCCGATCCGGGAGCGACCTTCGGTGAGATTTCCGCGCTGCTCGACATCCCGCACACCGCAACGGTCAAGACCGTTACCCCGTGCCGCGTGCACGTCGTCGCGGATGCCGCTTCATTCCTCGAGGCCCGGCCAGACGTCGCCCTCGCACTGGCCCGGTTGCTCGCCCGGCGACTTTACAGCGTGACCACCTATCTCGCCGACATCAAGCTGCAGTTCGCGGAGCAGGACAGCCACCTGTCCGTGGTCGACGAGGTGCTCGAAACGCTGCTGCACGATCAGCACCCGGAGTTCAGTCCGGGCTCCGATCGCTGTCCCGATCCGCCGAAGGTTTGAGCCAGTCCGGCAACTCCTGAAGTTCGGCGACCGGGCGGGTCAACGGCCCATCGAGTTGAACCACCTCGGCGCCCGCCAGCGAGAACCAGAGAGCCTGTTGCCGGTCGGTATCGACGATGATGTGGGTGGGTGTCGGGCCAATCTGACGGCCGGGATTGAACACCCACGTCTTGCCGAGCCGATCCACCCACGAGCCCTGCTTCTGGAACGGAGATTCATGAATGTGCCCGGAGAAGACCATGTCGGGCGAAAACTCCTCGATCCAGCGCGAAAGCTCGTCGTCCCCTTCCCATCGGCCGCAATACCAGCTTGTTGCGGAGCCATCGGGAGGCGCGTGGTAAACCCAGATCCAGCGTTTCCTTTCGCGCATCGCGTCGCGCGCAAGCTGTGCTGCCACGCGCTCGCGGCCTTTCGGCCCGTCCCACCAAGGGCAGATGGTAAAGAGGTTGCCTTGCAATTCGACTGCGTCTCCGTCGGTCGGCACGCCCAGGCTTCTCACTCTGCTCATCCAGCGCGCCATCTTCTCGTCGTTCTCATCGCGCACGTCCAGGTCGTGGTTGCCGGATGAGACCACGAGCTGAACGCGCGTCTTCAATCGGCGAAGATAATTCAGAACAACGACAATCTGAGCCCGGCCATCCACGTGCCCGGAGATGTCGAGATGATCGCCGGCGACGACGAGCACATCGAACGCGCCTGCGATCGTAATAATCCAGTCGAACTGCTTCAGCGCGTAATGGAGGTCCGAAACGATCAGGCACTTCATCTCGGCGCTGGGCCCTGACCCCGACGGCGCTCAGTACGCATATTCGCGGAACACCGGATCGACGGATTGTTGCCAGCGCCGGTGATAGGCGCAGAGGAGATCCTCGGCCGGAGTGAAGTTGGCTTCGGCAATCTGGAACAGCGGCGTGAGGTACTGGGTCTCATCGCGACCGACCGCGTCCTCGATTCCCCGCCGGCTCAGCCCGCGGTGAGAAATCCGCAGCGCGTCGAGCGCGATCTCCCGGACGGTGACGTTGCGAAACGGCGTCTTCAATGCCGAGCGTGGCACCTCTGCCCGCATGCTCGCCCGTTCCTCTGTGCTCCAGTCACGGCAAAGCTCCCAGGCCTCCTCGCAGGCGTCCTCGTCGTAAAGCAAACCCACCCAGAACGCCGGCAACGCGCACAGCCTGTTCCAGGGACCGCCATCGGCGCCGCGCATTTCCAGAAAGCGCTTCAACCGGACTTCCGGGAAGGCGGTCGTCAGGTGATCCGCCCAGTCGCTCATCGTCGGCACCTCGCCCGGCAGGCCCGGCAGCTTGCCAAGCATGAAGTCCCGGAAGGATTGACCGGCAACGTCGATATACCGGCCGTCGCGATAGACGAAATACATGGGAACATCGAGGAGGTAGTCCACCCAGCGCTCGAAGCCGAACCCAGGCTCGAAGACGAACGGCAGAACGCCGCTGCGATCCGGATCCGTGTCCGTCCAGATGGTGCTGCGGTACGAAAGGAAGCCGTTGGGCCGGCCTTCCCGGAAGGGTGAGTTGGCGAACAGGGCGGTGGCGACGGGCTGCAACGCCAGGCCGATGCGAAACATGCGGACCATCGCGGCTTCCGTCGCGAAGTCGAGATTGACCTGCACGGTGCAGGTCGCCTGCATCATATCGAGGCCCAGGCTGCCTTTCTTCGGCATGTAAGCCCGCATGATGGCGTAGCGCCCCTTCGGCATCCACGGCAGTTCGTCGCGCGGCCATTTGGGCTGATATCCGATACCGAGGAATCCCACGTTGAGCTCGGCTCCGATCTGCTTGACCTGCCGCAGATGGCCGCCTATTTCGCAGCACGTCTGGTGGATATTTTCCAGCGGCGCGCCGGAGAGTTCGACCTGCCCACCCGGCTCGAGCGTGATGGAGCAGCCGCTGCGGTCGACCAACCCGATGACGTTTCCGTTCTCCGTGATGGGGCGCCATCCGAAGCGGGTGAGGCCTTCGAGGATCGCCCGGATGCCCTGCGGTCCCTCATACGGCAGCGGCCGGTAGTCCTCCAGGCTGTAGGCGAGCTTCTCGTGCTCGGTGCCGATCCGCCACGAGTCGCGGGGCTTGCACCCGCTCTCCAGGTATTCGACCAGGCGGCGCTTATCGGTGGCGGGCTCGTGCGATTCCGCGCTCAGGCCGGACATGTTGGCTCCCGAATGATCTCTCCCGGCCGCCAGTCTCCGCGCAAAGCCTGCCAGCATGCAAGCGCCGCGACAGCCGCGGTTTCGGCGCGCAAAATCCGCGGGCCCAGATCGATGCTGCGGGCCGAAGGATGGGCGAGGATCAGATCGACTTCCTCTTCCGAAAATCCGCCCTCCGGGCCGATCAACACGCCCGCCATCACTCGCCGATCGGCCGCCGCCGTTTCCGCCATGGGCAGACCATTCCCCCGCTCGTCGGCGAAAAGCAGGGACCGGTCAGCGGGCCATTCGGCGAGGAGCGCCGACAGGGAACGCGGCTCGGCGACGCCCGGGATGGTCAGGCGTTCGCATTGCTCCGCGGCCTCGACGGCCTGAGTACGCAGGCGCTCGCTGTTAACCCTGGCGACGCTGGTATGGGAGGTCAGGACCGGCAGGAGGCACTCCACGCCCAGCTCGGTCGCCTGGGCAACCAGAGTGTCCTGCGCCGATTTCTTCAAGGGAGCAAAAGCCAGCCAGGGACCGGGCTCTGGCTGCTGCGGCCGGGACAGGGCTTCGATCCGCACGCGGCAGTCATTGCGCCCGCCGGCGATCATGCACCCCCGCCAATCGCCGTCGCGCCCGTTGAACAGGCACAACCCGTCGCCCACCTTGCGTCGCATGACGTGCATCAGATAATGCGCTGGCTTTCCCGACAACAGCAACTCTCGACCGGGCGCAAGCGCCTCGTCCACGAATAAACGGACTCTGGTGGAGCACACGCGTATTTTTCCTTGCGCATCCCCGGTGCGAACCATCTCTTGAGAGATACCGCGGTCCGATCCGTCAGAGAAGTCGCGGGATGGCTCTGTTGCAGAAATCAGGTTTATGAGGGAGACGCCCGATGAACGACGTGGTCACGGCTGATGGTCTGCGACTGAACGACCCGGCGCTTCTGCGCGATCGCGCCTTCATAGATGGCGAGTGGTGCGAGGCGGCACAGGCCGCCCGCTTTGCCGTCGAGAACCCCGCCGACGGCACGCTGATCGGCCATGTGCCCGACCTGGGCGCAGCCGAGACCCGCCGCGCGATCGAAGCCGCGGATCGGGCCCTTCCCGGGTGGCGCAGCAAGACGGCGAAGGAACGCGCGGCGCTGCTGCGCGCCTGGTACGACCTGATCATGGCCAATCAGGAAGACCTTGCCCGACTGATGACGACCGAGCAGGGCAAATCGCTGACCGAGAGCCGCGGCGAGGTTGTTTACGGCGCGGCCTTCATCGAGTGGTTCGCCGAAGAGGGCAAGCGGCTCTACGGCGATGTCATCCCGACCAATGCCGGTAATCGGCGCATCGTCGTCCTGAAGGAACCGGTCGGCGTCACCGCCGCCATCACGCCGTGGAACTTCCCCATCGCCATGATCACGCGCAAGGTGGCGCCGGCGATCGCGGCGGGCTGCACGTCGGTGATCAAGCCCGCCAAGCTGACGCCGCTGTCGGCGCTGGCGCTGGCAGCACTCGCCGAGCGCGCCGGAATCCCGCGCGGCGTTCTCAACATTGTCACCTCATCGAAGGCGTCGGCGATCGGAGAGGAGCTGTGCACCAATCCGATCGTGCGCAAGGTTTCGGTGACCGGCTCCACCGAGATCGGTAAGCTGGTGATGAAGCTTTGCGCCGATACGGTGAAGAAGGTTTCGCTCGAGCTGGGCGGCAACGCGCCATTTATCGTCTTCGACGACGCCGATCTGGACGCGGCGGTCGCGGGTGCGCTGGCTTCGAAATACCGGAACTCCGGCCAGACTTGTGTCTGTGCCAACCGCCTGCTGGTGCAGGACGGCGTCTACGACGCCTTTGCCGGCAAGCTTGCCGACGCCGTGCGCGCTCTGAAAGTGGGGCCCGGCCTGCAGCCGGGCGTGCAGCAGGGGCCGCTGATCAACCAGGCCGCCGTTGAGAAGTGCGAGGAGCACATCGAGGACGCGCTTGCCAAGGGCGCGCGTCTTGTGGTCGGCGGCAAGCGCCATTCGCTCGGCGGGACCTTCTTCGAGCCGACCATACTGGCCGACGCAAACCCGCAGATGAAGGTGGCGCGCGAGGAAACCTTCGGGCCGGTGGCGCCGCTGTTCCGGTTCAGCACCGAAGAGCAGGCCGTCGCCATGGCCAACGATACCGAGTTCGGCCTCGCGTCTTATTTCTACTCCCGCGATGTCGGCCGCATCTGGCGGGTGGCCGAAGCCCTGGAGTACGGCATGGTCGGCGTCAACGAGGGCATCATCTCGACCGAGGTGGCGCCGTTCGGCGGCGTCAAGGAATCCGGCATCGGCCGCGAAGGCTCGAAATATGGAATCGAGGAATACTGCGAAATCAAATACGTCTGTCTGGGTGGGCTCTGATGCGCCGCGGGAGCGCCGGCTGCAATTAGGTGTTGACCCGGCGTTCCATTTGGGCCACCTAAATGCCAAGCCTTGGCGTTCGATGAATGCGATCTGACCAATCAGGTCCCAACGGAGCAAGGCTGCGGAAGTTTTCATGCTTCACTCCCCGGTCCACTCGTTAAGCGCTCAGCCGCAAGCAAAGAGCGCGTACGCCTCGTTGGGCTGGGCTAAGGGCGGCTGATCGCCCGCAAACAACCGAAAGAAACACCATTTGACCACTTTTTCTGAACTTGGCCTCGCGGCGCCGCTTCTCGAAACGCTGGCCGCCGAGCACTACGAAACGCCCACCCCAATCCAGCTTCAAGCCATCCCTCACATCCTCATCGGTCGCGATCTGATTGGCATAGCCCAGACCGGCACCGGCAAGACGGCCGCCTTTTCGCTGCCCATTCTCCACCGTCTCGACCAGCACCGGAGCCCCGCCCGTCGTCGCGGCTGCCGCGTTCTCGTCCTGGCCCCGACCCGCGAACTCGCCAGCCAGATCAACGAGGCCGTGCGCACCTACGGGCGGCGCATCGGCGTCACCTCGGCGGTCGTCTTCGGCGGAGTGGGCGCAACGCCCCAGGTGCGCGCGATGGCCGGCGGCGTCGACGTGCTGGTGGCGACGCCCGGCCGGCTTCTCGACCTCATGCAGCAGGGCAGCATCCGCCTGGATGGCGTTGAAGTCATTGTCCTCGATGAGGTCGATCGGATGCTGGACATGGGCTTTATCGAACCCGTGCGTCGCATCGTCGCAGCCACGCCGAAGGAGCGGCAGACGCTCTTGTTCTCGGCAACGATGCCGCCGGACATCCGCAAGCTGGCCGCGGATCTGCTGGACGATCCGGTGGAAGTTGCGGTGACCCCCGTCTCCTCTGCTGTCGATCTCATCGACCAGCGGGTGATCCACGTCGCCACCCGCGAAAAGCCCGGATTGCTGGCGTCGCTGCTCAGCGACGGCGCGATTGGCCGGGCGCTGGTGTTCACCCGCACCAAGCGCGGCGCCGACCGCGTGGCCCGGCATCTTGCCGCAACCGGGTTCGCCGCCGCCGCCATCCACGGCAACAAGTCGCAAGGTCAGCGCGAGCAGGCGTTGAACGCATTCCGCTCCGGGCGGTCCAGGGTGCTGGTGGCAACCGATATTGCGGCACGCGGCATCGACGTGGACGGCGTGACCCACGTCATCAACTTCGATCTGCCGAACATCCCGGAAAGCTACGTGCACCGCATTGGGCGGACGGCGCGCGCCGGGGCCAGTGGCACCGCCATCTCGTTTTGCGATGTCGCGGAGCGCGAGCACCTGCGCGATATCGAGAAGCTGATTCGCTGCCGTCTGCCGGTTGACGAACCCGCTGGCCGGCGGGCCGCGCCTCCCGCCGCCGCCGCTGCGGACGCTCGCCCCCGGCCCCAGCCGAAAGCAGTGCCGCAAGCAGCCTCCCCGGCAGCTTCCCCGGCGGCCAGCGGCAGGAAGCCTGCCGCCAAGCCGCGCGCCTGCGCCGCTGGTGCCAATGGCCGCGCGCCGCGATCGGGGATTGCCCAGGCCAAGGCAGCGCCAAGCCAACCGAGACGATCGAGCAAGCAGGCGACTCATGCCACCCCGAACTCCGGCGATCGTCCGGCTCGCCGCCCGCAGGCCAACAGCGCCGGCAGCGGCTACCACGATCTGGCTCACTTGAGCTTCATGGCGCCGCTGGCGGCCTGGGGGAGCGGGACCGGCGGAGAGTCGCAAACCTAAGCGGGCGAGCACCCGGCAGCGAACGGAACCGGGTAGCGGAGTTGCAATTCGGGGAAGCGGTCGATCGAAGATCGCTCTGAGGAGGAGACGCATGGCGGGAGCAGTTCGAAATGAGCGGCGCTATCTCTCTGTCGAAGAGTGGGAGTTCGTCGCTCGAACGCATCACCCGGCGCTGAACGAGTTGGGTGACGAGGAACTCGGCACGCTGGTGGCGTTGCTGCGGGCACGACGGGACAGAGCCACGGGCATCGCGCGGCAGCAGCGCCGCGAGCTCCGGGGCAAGGCGGCGCCGGCGGGTGCCCGCGCCGCGACCGACGACACCGGCAGCCGACGGAAGGGCTCGATCCTTGCCGCGGCACTGAAGCGAGTCAACAAGGAACGACAACGCCGCCGCAGTCGCGCCGCTCTGCCCACGCAGGCTTCCCTTGCGCGCAAGGCGCTGGCACTGAAGCGATCCAATGAGCACGGCTCGCACCGGCCGGACCCGGGCCGGACCTCGGGCACCGGGATGCAGTCGCTGCCCGACGAGAGCGGCCCCGATCTTGTCCGGCCGATGGAAGTAGGCCGCGTCTCGCAGTTCGTCCGCTCAGCACAGGCCAAGAAGGATTCCCGATAGGTCGCCCGGCGGCCGCTGAGGCCCTGGGCGCCTCCGCTGCGCAGGTGAGACGGTCCTCGTCCGCTTGCGCAGGGTGCCGGGCAGCCTCGGTCAGGATTGGCGCTGCTCTGCTCCGCAGCGCCGGTGTCCTGCTGATTGCCTTAGTCGCGGCGGGTGGGGCGTTGGCGGAGGCCGTGCCCACGGAAGCCGCGCCTCCGACCAGCTTCGCCGAGTTGGTCGTCTTCGGCGACAGCCTGTCCGATACCGGCCACGCCGG
>DAIQPV010000102.1:0-9486 GCA_036787145.1 Rhodospirillales bacterium | reverse complement strand
GCCACGCAACCCTCAGTGACTTCCGCAGAGATCGCGCGCCTCAATTCCGCTCAAGGAGAGCTGACGGACCAGCTCCGTCGTCAGCCTGTTCAATTTCGTATCGTCGGCGGCCTCGCACCGGCCGACCAGCACCGGCTGCGTGTTCGAAGCGCGCAGCAGCCACCAGCCGTCATCCGTGTTGACGCGCACGCCGTCGATATCCTGCACGGAGATTCCCGCAACGCCGCGCAGCCTCCCCCGCACCTCCTCGATGACCGAAAACTTGCGCTCGTCCGGGCAATCGATCCGCAGTTCGGGCGTGTTCACCATTTTCGGCAACGCGCTCAGCATCTGGGCAATGGAGCGGTCGTCCGTCATGAGCACGGCGAGCAGCCTCACCGCCGCGTAGAGGGCATCGTCGAAGCCAAAATAGCGGTGCGCGAAAAAGATATGCCCGCTCATTTCGCCGGCAAGCGGCGCGCCCGTCTTGGCCAGCAGCGTCTTGATCAAGGAGTGGCCGGTCCGGCTCATCACCGGCTTGCCGCCGAGCCGTTCGATTTCGTCGAAGAATACCTGGCTCGACTTGACGTCGGCGATAATCGTTGCTCCTGGAATTTCCTTCAGGATCGGCTGCGCCAGGATGGTGAGAAGCTGGTCACCCCACACCACCCTGCCCTCGCCGTCGATGACGCCGATACGGTCGCCATCGCCATCGAAGCCGATGCCGAGATCACAGGCGTGCCGGGCGACACTCTCCTTCAGGTCGGCGAGATTGGCCTCCACCGTCGGATCCGGATGATGCGACGGAAAGGTCCCGTCCACCGGCTCGTTGATCAGGTGGTGGCGTCCGGGCAGGCGGTCGCAAAGCCGCCGCAACACCGCGCCCGCCGCACCGTTACCCGGATCCCAAGCCACGGACAAGGCCCGGCCGGCCGGCAGGTCCTGAACCAGCCGATCCAGGTAGGCATCCGTCACATCGACGGTTTCGACGGCTCCCTTGCCGTCCACGAAGTCGCCGGCCGACACCATCCGGCCGAGTTCCTGGATCGACTCGCCATAAAACGCCTTTCCCGCCAGCACCATTTTGATGCCGTTGTACTCGGGAGGATTGTGGGAACCGGTGATCATCATCCCGCCGCCGGCAGCCAGGTGATGCGCTGCAAAGTACAGCATCGGCGTCGGGCCGAGCCCGATGCGGTAAACCGTGACCCCGGCCGACGCAAGACCTTCGACCAGCGCCGATTCCAGCGTCGGCGAGCTCAGACGGCCGTCGTAGCCGACCGCGACGGAGTGGCCACCGTTGCGCATCACCATCGTTCCGAAGGCGCGGCCGGCGCCCCGCACGCCGTCGATGGTCAGCGTGTCGCCGACAATTCCCCGAATGTCGTATTCTCGCAGGACGCTAGGATCGAGCATGCAGCCTCTCATCAGGGTCTTCCTGGTCGGACGCGGGCGCCGGGCGGACAGCGGGCCTGCCGATCGACGTATAATCAAACCCCGCCGCCGTCATTTCCGTGGGGTTATAGATATTGCGCAGGTCACAGATGACGGGTGTGCGCATCAGCGACTTGAGGCGCGAGAGGTCAAGCGCGCGAAACTCGTTCCACTCGGTCAAGATGGCCAGTGCGTCTGCGTTCTCCACCGCGTCGTAGGCACCGGTGCACCAGGTCACGCCGTCGAGAAGCTTGCGGGCCTCCGCCATCCCCTCGGGGTCATAGACCCGGACCCGAGCACCGGCACGCAGCAGGGCCGGAATGATCACCAGGCTGGGCGACTCCCGCATGTCGTCCGTGTTCGGCTTGAACGTCAGGCCCAGGACCGCGACGGTTCGTCCCTGCACCGATCCTCCGCACGCGGCGATGATCCGTTCTGCCATCCGCGCCTTGCGCGCGTCATTGATGGCAATCACAGTATCCACGAGCCGCAGGGGGGTGCCGGCCTGCTCTGCCGTCCGCGCCAGTGCCAGCGTATCCTTGGGAAAGCACGAGCCGCCGTACCCCGGGCCAGGGTGCAGGAACTTGCGGCCGATCCGTCCATCCAAGCCGATCCCGCGAGCCACATCGTGGACATCCGCATCCAGGCTCTCGCAGAGGTCGGCGATCTCGTTGATGTAGGTGATCTTCATCGCCAGATAGGCGTTTGCCGCATACTTGATGACTTCGGCGGTCCGGCGCGAGGTGAAAACAATCGGTGTTTCAATAAGGTAGAGCACGCGGTAGAGCTGGCGCATGACCTCGCGCGCACGCCGGCTGTCGGTCCCGATGATGATCCGGTCCGGCCGCATGAAGTCGTTGATCGCCGACCCTTCCCTCAGGAACTCCGGGTTGGAGACCACATCGAAACCGTCCGGCGGCAGGTGCGCCTGCAGTATCCGCTCGATCTCATCACCGGTGCCGACGGGAACCGTCGATTTGGTGACGACGACGCAGTAGCCGGTAATGGCTTTGGCAACTTCCTCGGCGGCGGCATAGACGAACGAGAGATCGGCGTGGCCGTCGCCGCGGCGGCTGGGAGTTCCGACGGCGATAAACACCGCGTCCGCCCCCGCCACCGCAGCCGGCAAGTCGACCGAGAATGCGAGCCGGCCGGCGGCTGCATTCGAAGCGACCAGCGCGTCCAGTCCCGGTTCAAAGATCGGAATTTCGCCCTGGCGGAGGCGCTCGATCTTCGCCGGATCGTTGTCCACGCAGACGACGTCGATGCCGAACTCCGAGAAGCACGCCGCGGAGACGAGCCCGACGTAGCCCGCGCCGATCATCGCGATCCGCATCTCGACATCTCCTCCGCTGAAGCTTGCCCAGTAGCGTCAGTTGAACCGGGTCAGCATTTCACGGACATGCGGGGCCAACTCCGGCCGCTCGAGCGCGAAGGCCAGATTGGCTTCCAGATAACCCACCTTGCTGCCGCAATCAAAGCGACGCCCCTCGAAGCGAAAGCCGTTGAAGGGAACGAGCCCGATCGTCTTCGCCATCGCATCGGTCAACTGGATCTCGTTGCCGGTGCCGCGCTCCTGGTGTTCCAGGATGGTCAGGACGATCGGCTCGAGGATATAGCGCCCGATGATCGCCAGGGCCGACGGGGCCACCTCCGGCTTCGGCTTTTCAACCACACCTTTGGCCGGAACCAACTGCCCGTTCTGCTTCGCCGCGTCGATGATCCCGTACTGGTCCGTCATCGATTCCGGCACCTCTTCGACGGCAACCAGGTTGCCGCCGACTTTGCGGTGGGCATCGACCATCTGCTTCAGGCAGCCGGGCTGGGATAAGATCAGATCATCGGCGAGAAGCACGGCGAACGGCTCGTCGCTGATGAAGTTTCGCGCGCACCAGACGGCGTGACCAAGACCCAGCGGCTCCTGCTGCCGCGTATAGGAGATGTGCCCCGGCGCCGGCATCCAGTCCAACACCGATTGCAATGCGTCTTGCTTGCCGCGCTCCCGCAGCACCGTCTCCAGTTCAATACTGTGGTCAAAATGATCCTCGATGGCGCTCTTGGCCCGGCCGGTGACGAAGATGAACTCTTCGATCCCGGCCTCCTGGGCTTCTTCGACCGCGTACTGGATCAATGGCTTGTCGACGATTGGCAGCATTTCCTTCGGCATCGCCTTCGTCGCGGGCAGAAAACGGGTACCGAGACCAGCGACCGGAAACACCGCCTTGCGAACCGGTTTGGGCATTCATCAACCTCTATGTGAAAGAAGGACAGAGAACCGCGGGCGCCGGATGCGTTTAGCCGCGCGCCGCGATGTCTTCATCCGCCACTGCGAATGATCACGGCGATTTGGCGGGAGGCGAATACCACAACTCGCGATCTCGGGCCACCGAAACACGCGCGCCTTGCGTGGACGATCGCCCATTTCCGGCTGCGGCGAGGCCCGGTGCCTGCTCAGGCCTGCGGAATGCCGGCCGCATTCTTATCGCGTCCCGGTTCCTCCGCCAACTCCCCGAGGGCGCGCCGGATGCTATCGACGAGCGCCGACATCACGTAAGGCTTGGACAGCCAGGCCAGCGGGCGCGCCGGTTCGGCGCGGGCCCGCATCTCGCGGGTCTGGTAAGCGGTTGCGAAGACAGAGCGAATTCCGTGCTTCGCGAACAGCTCGAGCGCCGCGTCGATGCCATCACGCGCGCCGTTCAGACGAATGTCCATCACGGCCAGGGTCGGGCGTGCGGTGGACGCAAGATCGAGGATCTCTTCGGCGGAGCTTGCGAGGGCAACGACGTCGAAGCCGGCTTCGACAAGAGCCTCTTCCATTGCGAAGGCGACGAGGTAGTCGTCTTCCACGATGGCAATGCGCGCCGGCGCGTCCCCGCCGGAGTCCCCGGGCTGGATCGGCTCAACTGTTCGCATGGCCGTCGGCTGAGTAGAAGTGGACGGTGCACCGAGTCGTCTCGCCGGTCATGACCTCGAACCTTCCGCGGAGCTGGCGGGCCAATCCTTCAACCAGTTGAAGACCGGAGGATCGCGGGCGCACCACGCTCAGATCAAAACCCGGTCCATGGTCTTCGACATAGAGAGAACACGCATCGCCCTGCCTCGTCAGTCCAATGCGCACGGCCTCGTCTGCGTTCCCGCCTGCACCGTGCTTCACCGCATTGGTGAGGAGTTCCGTTACGATAAGGGCGAGCGGCATGGCCGCGTCGTTCGGCAGATCGACATCGCCACCCTCGCAAACGATGTTCGGGTCGGGCGAAAACGACTGGCGTACGGCGCTGCACACCGCTCCGAGGAATTCCTGAGCTCTGAAGCGGCTCGCGTCTGTCGTTTTATAGAGGACCTGCTGTGCCGCGGTCATCGACACCAGACGACTGATCGCTTCTCCGAGAACCTGCCGCGCCTCAGCGCTTTGCGCTTTTTTCCAGGTGAGGTTCAACAGCGACAGCAGCATCTGCATGTTGTTCCTCACCCGGTGATTGAGCTCGTTGAACAAGATCCGCTGCTGCGTTTCGGCCTGCTTCCGCTCGCTGATATCGACCAGCATGTTGATGGCGCCGACGATGTTGCCGTCGGCATCGCGGAGAGGCGTGGGGTAGGGAATGAAAGGAACGCGGCCTCCGTCCGGCCGCTCGGCAATCGCCTCGGCATTCCGGATGAGGCGTCCCTCCTTCAACGCCACCGCCATCGGCGATTGATCGTATGGCAGGGGCGTGCCATCCGGCCTGAACATCTTCCAGGTTACGCACCATTCGTCGCTGCCCAGCGTCGGCTTTCGCCCCGCCAGCTCAGCGGCCGCCTCGTTGTAGTAGGTGACCTTCCCCTCCGCATCGGTGGTGTAGATCGCGGCCGGAACGGCTGACAGCAAGTCCTTCAGCCGTTGCTCGCTCTCCTGAAGTCTCGCTTCGGCCTGCTTGCGGTCGGTGATGTCGCGCGCAATCTTTGATGCCCCGATGATGGTGCCATGGTCATCGCGCACCGGCGAAATCGTCAAAGAGATATCGACAAGACTGCCGTCCTTGCGGCGCCGGACGGTTTCGAAATGGTCCACCGGCTCGCCACGACGGATACGGGCGAGAATGGCCGGCTCCTCGCTCAGCCGGTCGGGCGGGATCACGATTGTGATCGGAAGCCCGACCACTTCCTCAGCCTTGTAGCCGAAGAGGCGTTCGGCGCCCTGGTTCCAGGTCCGGATTGCACCGTCCAGGTCCTTGCTGACAATGGCATCGTGGGAGGACTCGACGATGGCCACCAGTCGTTGAGCCGCAAACGCGGCGGCGCGGCGCGCACTTTCGGCACGCATCCGATCGACGGCAAATCTCACCTGCCGGGCAATGGTCAGCGCAAGGTTGATGTCGGGCCTCGCCGGCGCCTGTGGACGTTCGTAACAGGTGACGAACACGCCGATCCATCGGTGGTCGGCGGTGATCGGAATGAAAGAAAGCGCCCGGATGCCCTCGCGTCCGACCGCGTCGTTCAACCCCTCAGGAAGGTCGGCCACCCCCGCTTCGCTTATGCACTCGTCGGTTATGCACTCGTCTCTGACGCAGACGGAACCGGCCTCCGTCTTACCGGCGAGCCATGCGGCCTCCGATTCGAGGGCACGCCGAAGGCGCTGGGACACGCCGCGCAGCGCCACGACCTGCGGGATGCCAGGGGCATCCTGCCAAAGGAGACAAACCCGCTCAGAGCCAAGCACCCGGGCAATCGCCGCGACCGCCGGCTCGAAAACGTCTTCCCGTACCAGAGCCCGCTGCAGAACGTCGGTGAATTCATACAGCGCGGCCTGTTGGTCAGCGCGCAGAGCGAGCGCGCCTTCGGCCTTCCTGCGCGCGGTGATATCGTGGTGCACACGTACCGCGTACAAGAATCGGCCATGCCTGTCCCGAACCGAGGTCGAGCCGACAGCGATCCAGAGGTTTGCGCCGTCGCGACGCTTGATGCACTTCTCGACCGTATAATGATCGATCTCGCCGCGCACCTGGGCCTGGAACTGGACCTGGTCCGTCTGCAGATTCTCTGTCAGCAGCGGGTCGAAGATCAATCGGCCCAGAAGCTCATCTGCAGGATAGCCGAGAAGCCTGGCCAGATGGTCGTTCACCCGCACCAGCTTGCCGTTGCGGTTCACTGCCGCAATCCCGACGTTGGCGCGCTCCCAGATCACCGCCAGACGCCGGTCCCCTCTGCCGCACAAAATCCGCCGCCTCGCATATTTCATTGATCAGTACACCGCTCAACCATTCGGCGGGACCCGCCGTCCACATCCACCATACTGCCCTTCCGGACCGGTCCGGTCACGACGGTTCGGGGGAGAACCACTCCTGGATCAAGGGAGCCGACAAACCCCAAGCCTTCGGAGGCCGGGCTCTTCGGCCGCACCCCGCGGAATTGCTCGCTGCGCCCTATAAGGGCAATTGGGGAAATTGATGCTGGTGATTTAATCACTGCAGCGGTAGACTAGTCGGTTAACGAGTGCTCGTTATATAAGCACTCGAGGCCGCGCTGAGCATCGGACAGTGCGCAGGGAGTAGGTAACGTCTGGCTTCGGTGATTGCTGTGAACATGGTATCGCTCGATAGCAGCGCGCGGCGTGCTAGTGCCTTATTAAAGGCCATGGGCAACCCGCATCGGCTGACCATACTTTGTCATCTCATTCATTCCGAAAGATCCGTGGGAGAACTTGAACGCATCGTTGGCTTAAGTCAGTCGGCGCTGTCGCAGCATCTCGCCCGTTTGCGCAGGGATCATCTGGTGAAGACGCGCCGAAGCGCACAGACCATCTACTATTCCCTCGCGGGAAATGAGGCAGCCAGCGTTCTGTCCGCCCTGCATCGGCTTTACTGCTGCGATCATGCGGTCGCGCTTAATCCTCCCGAAGAATTTGTCTCTCCCGGATTGAGCGAGCTGACCGTCCGCTAGCCGGCGCCAGCGGTTCGGACCGCGCACTAGCCACCGCACTTTACTTTTCAGGAACGGACACCGCAAAGTCGGCGGATGCGGATCGGCATCGATGTGGGCGGCACCAAGATCGAAGGCGTGGTGCTGACGAACCACGGCGAAGAGCGGGCACGGACGCGTGTTCCGACCCCTGTCGGCGACTATCGCGCGACCCTCGCTGCCATTGCGGCGCTGGTTGGTCGCCTGGAGCATGAAACGGAACCTGCGGCCAGTGTCGGCATCGGGATTCCGGGTACCATTTCGCCCGCCACTGGCGTGGTTAAGAACGCCAACGCCACCTGGCTGATCGGTCGCGCCTTTGATGGCGACCTGGCGGCGTTGCTTGGCCGGCCTGTTCGCGTCGCCAATGACGCCGACTGCTTTACCATCTCGGAAGCTGCCGACGGCGCTGCCCAAGGCTTCGCCATCGTCTTCGGGGTCATCCTTGGAACGGGCGTCGGCGGCGGCATCGTCGTTCAGGGCGCACCTGTTGAAGGGGCCAACGCCATTGCCGGAGAATGGGGGCACAATCCCCTGCCCTGGCCCGAGGACGACGAGCGGCCCGGCCCCCCTTGCTATTGCGGCAAACGCGGCTGTGTCGAGACCTTTCTTTCCGGACCGGGCCTGGCCCTGGACCATTGTAACGCCGGGGGCCGGAACGTTCCGGCGAGCGAAGTCGTCCGTCTGGCGGCTGAGGGAGACGCCCGCGCCGAGGCGACCCTCCAGCGCTATGAGAAGCGCCTCGCCCGCGCCCTGGCCCATGTGGTGAACATTCTCGACCCCCACGCGATCGTGCTGGGCGGAGGGCTTTCGAACATCGAGCGCCTGTACGCGCACGTGCCCCGGCTCTGGAGTGCTTGGATCTTCTCGGATCACGTGGCAACGCGCCTGCTCCGCAACCGGCACGGCGACTCCGGCGGCGTTCGTGGCGCCGCCTGCCTCTGGCCGCCGCCGACCGTGTAGCCCTTGCGCCGCGTTCGCCTGGTCTTAGCGACTGGGGTGCTCCGTCGTTGCCAGAAGCTTCGCCACCTCGGCGCGCAAGCCTTCGGCGATCGCGGATTCGACCGAACCGGCGAACTCCGCCGGCACCAGCCCGGCGGGATCGACCGGCCTGCCGAACACGACGCGAACCGGGTACGGGCGCGGCCACCGCCGCTCCCGAGGCATCGCCTCGAAGGTTCCGCGGATAACGCAGGGGACCGCGGGTACCGGACACGTTTTCAGCAGCCAGCCGATCCCGGAAAGGAAGCGCTGCAGCTCTCCGTCCGGCGAGCGCCAGGATTCGGGAAACCAGATCAGGGCGTTGTCGCGACGCAGCGCTCGTTCCGCCATCGCCAGCGTTGTCCCGGGTGCGCGCTCGTCCACGGGAAAGATGTGGGCGGCGCGGCAGAAGGCGCGCGAGAGCGCGCTGCCGAATAGCCGTCCGCGATCCGCACTCCAGTAGAGGTTGCGCATCGTCGGCAGCGGCAACGCCGCACCGATCAGCGGCGGATCCAGGTCGCTCAGGTGATTGGCGACGATCACGTACGGCGGCTTTGGCGGCAGGTGCTCGAGCCCTTCGACCCGCAGCCGGAAGAAGACCTGGGCGAGCAGCCAGTTAACGCCATACAGCAGGGTGCCGGCGAAATCCTCGACAGGTGAGGTCGGGGCCAGCCAACGGGCCTCGTCCTCGGCGATCGATCCTGAGGAAGACCCTGCCAGCGGCGCTGGCGGTGTACCTGCCGCCCGCTCTGCGAGCAGCCGCAGGAGATCGCGCACCTGGGCGACCTCGACGAAGCTCTGCTCGGGCAGGCTCACTCCGGTCGCGGCCTCCAGTTCCAGCCCCAGGCTGAGCCATTCCAGGGAATCGACGCCGAGATCGAGCTGCGGGTCCGAGTCCAGCGAGACGCCCCGGTTCGCGTAGCGGTCCTGGAAGACCTTCCAAGCGCTGGCGGCCGCCTGCTGCTGCAGCAACCTGCGGTCGTCCTCGGTCAGCGGCCTCGCTTCCGCCGGCCCGCCACCCGCCAGCGCCTGCTCGTACAGGGCCGGCAAGGAAAAGCGCCGATACTTGCCAAGCCGGGTCCCGGGAAGCGGCTTTTTGACCACCGCAAAACAGGAGAGGCGCTCATGGCTCGGCAATGTCTTGGCGACGGAGGCCAA
>DAIQPV010000101.1:0-9496 GCA_036787145.1 Rhodospirillales bacterium | reverse complement strand
CAGCACGAGGGTAAAGGTCACCCGCCGCAGATCGGGGATATTTTCCAGCTCGATGGTGACGAGCGTGCCGATCGCGGTTGTCTCGCGCACAATCCCATCGCCGCTGCGGCTCACATCAAAGCTGGGGTCCTGATAGCTGAGCTGAGGAACTCCGGCGATGCTGGTGGTCGAATACGAGACGGTGACCGTCCCGCCCTGCAGGGTGAACAAGTTGGGCTGTTGCGCCGCTGATCCGTTCGACATCGTCAATCTCCCTCACCGGCGATCCATGCGGTTTCGCTTTGTCCGATGGCGTCCGAGTCTAGGCGGATGCGGCAGGAAGTCTGTAATCCGGTTCACATTGCAGGCGATTTCGGAGCCGGCCCGGCCTCCACCGATCGTCAGAGCTCGCTGGGGAAAGCCTGGAACCACGCCTCGTCGCGCAGCGAGGCAAGGCGGGGGTTAGAGAGAAGCAGCGATGGCTTCAGGTGAATACGTGGGATCGGGATCGGGTCGGCGACCGCTTACGGTTCCCGGTCCCCGCGCCAGTCCTCCGACCGGGCCCGATAACGCGGCAACGACCACTTCCAGCGAAGCGCCGCGAAGCGAATGGCGGCGGCGACAACGAAGCCGCCGACAAGGCCGACCTCCCGTGGCAGTCCGCTGACGGAGAACACGACGAACACGCTCGCCCCGGCCAATGCTGCGGTGACATAGATTTCGCGGCTGAGGACGATGGGGCTTTCGCCCCCCAGAATATCGCGGACGATACCGCCGAACGTCGCGGTGATCACACCCATGGCGATGGCGACGACCGGCGCCGTCCCGCTCAGCAGCGCCTTCTCGGCCCCGATGACGGCAAACAGCGCCATGCCGAGAGCGTCGGCCCACAGCAGCAGCGTGTACCGGGACTGCGGGATGTGGGCGAGAAAGAACAGTGTCGCGGAAATGACGACGCAGGCGACGAGATAGGCCGGATCCGTGATCCAGAACACCGGCAGAGTGCCGAGCAGAGTGTCGCGCAGCGTGCCGCCGCCGATGCCGGTGACGGTGCCAAGCAGGATGAAGCCGAAGATGTCCATCTGCTTGCGCGAGGCCATAAGCGCGCCCGTGGCCGCAAACGCCGCAATGCCAACCCAATCGAGGATCGCCGTAACTGTCTCTAACACCCTTGCGCCTCACGTCGGCAGGAAAGGCCACGCCTCAGCCTTGGCGCTTTTTCTCGTAGGCGACGCAGGCCGCGGAGGCGGGTTGCTCCGGCTGTGGCGGACGGACGCGCCGCGCGGTGGCGTAGCCGATGACGGCGAGAACGAGGACCGCCAACAGCGAGGACCACAGCGCCCAGGAGGTTTGCAGGCCGACGATCAGGATGCAGGTGACCGCCGCGGCGTGGATCAGGGCCGCCGCCAGGTAGGGGCGCGCCGGCGCCGGCCCGCGATGCAGCCGGCGGATGCGGAACAGCGATAGCGCCGTGAGCGCCGAGAACACCATCAGGAAGGCCGATGCCGCCTGGACCGTTTCCCGCAGGTCGTGCAGGAACAAGAACAGCAGCACCACCCCACCTTGCAGCATCACCGAGGCGAAGGGCGGGACACCCGCCCGCGCCGCGAACATCTTCGGCAGGAAGCCGTCGGCGGCCATCGCCGCGTAGACGCGCGGTCCCACCATCATCATCGCGCTGATCGCCGAGACCAGGGCGAGGATGACGAACAGCGAGACGGCAACGCCGCCACCCGCCCCGAACACCTGCTGGGCCACCAGGTGCGCCAGCGTGATCCGGCTCTGCTCGTAGCTGACCACCGCGTGAGCCTCGGTGGGCGTCAGGTTGGCGACGAAGATCCAGTTGATCAGCAGGTAGAGCACGGCGACGAAGCTGATGCCGACGACCATCGCGCGGCCGACGTCGCGGGTCGGATCGCGGAACTCCTTCGCCAGATAGACGGCGGCATTCCAGCCGCTGAACGCGAACGCGATCCAGAACTGGCTGGCGATGATGTCCCAGATCACGTCGGTCTGGCCGGCCTGCGGCGGCTCCCAGGTCGGCAGCGCGTTGGTCCCCAGAATCAGGCCGAGCGCGACGAAGACCGCCAGAGCCGTGACCTTGATCGCCGCCAGCGCGTTCTGCGACAGGAAGCCGATGTGGCCCCGCCCGGCGTGAACGACGACGAAGAGCAGCACCACGGCGGCGCCCAGCAGCCGCGGATCCGGCCCGTCGATCAAGGTATTGGCGTAGCTGCCGATGGCGTGCGCATCGGCGGCGATCGCCGCCGAGAATCCCAGTATCAGCGACCCCCACCCCGCCAGGTAGCCGACGAACGGGTGCACGAGATCCGACAGAAAGCGGTACTCGCCGCCGGATTCGCTGATCCGCGCTGCGATCGCGGAATACGCAAGGACGCCGGACAGCGCGATCGCCGCGCCCAGCACCCAGGCGATCATGATCGGGACCGGCCCGATGTCCTGCGCCATAAAGCCGGTACTGATCAGCACGCCGACGCCGATCATATTGGCGACGACGAGGCCCGCCCCGGACCAGATCGTGTGTCGGGCCATGCCCCGGCATCCTCCTTTTCCTGTCCGGCGGACGGTGATGCGTTGCGGCGGAGACCCCGCGCGCAATCAAGCTGACGCCTGCCGGAGGTCGCGGTCTTCAAGAAGCCGCTCGCGCCTGCGGTCGCCACCGGTATGATGGCCCGGAATTAGCACGTTACGATTTTTTGGATAAGAGGGGGCCGCGGCCGTGGCAAGCACCGGATCAGGGCGACGGGCAGGATGGATCGGTGGCGTGAGCGTCGTGGTGCTGGCACTCTGCGCCATTGCCGCTTACCTGGGATTTCGGGCGGGCGAGGCCGACGCCCGCTACCATCTCGTCGGCGAAATGATCGAAACAGATGACCGGATGCCGGCGGTCATCGACTACACGCTTGGCCGGGAAACCACCTATGCGCTGTACGGCCAGGATATCTGGCTGCTGCGCCATGTTTATCCGGGCGTTACGGATGGCTTCTTCGTCGATCTCGGCTCTGCCGACGGAGAGGCCGACTCCAACACCAAGATGCTGGAAACCCATGGCTGGAGCGGCATCTGTATCGATCCCTTTCCCAGCAACATGGAGCACCGCACCTGCCGGATGTTCAAGGAGGTGGTCGACAGCGAGGCGGGACGCACCGTCCAGTTCCAGCAGCCGGGCAGCTTTTCCGGCGGAATTCTGAACTATGCGGGCTGGTGGGTCGGCAGGGACGACCGGGAGAAAACAGTCGAGCTGACGACGACGACGCTGGCCGACATTCTCAAGCGGGCCAAGGCCCCGTCTTTCATCCATTACATGAGCCTTGATATTGAAGGCGCTGAATATGAAGCGCTTCGTTCTTTTCCCTTCGACACCTATCGGTTCGGCGCGCTGAGCGTCGAGCATAACGACGTCCAGGACCGCCGCGCCGCCATCCGCCGACTGCTGGAGAGCCATGGCTACCGGCTCGAACGCGCCATCCTCGACCAGGACTGGTACGTTTTTGACGAGGCGTCGGCGACGAGCCAACACCAGGCGGCGGTTGAAGGCGACAGCCGCTAAGCGCACGACGACCGGCGGCTCCTCGATAACCTCCACCCGACGGCTATTGGTCGTAAGCCTAGTACCACAGCCGAACGCCAGCGACGAACCGCAGGCTGTTCTTCTCATCATCGGCAGCCTCGTCGCGGACGTACTCGAAGCCGACGTACGGCGCCACCTCGCGGATGATCTCGTAGCGGAGGCGCAGCCCTGCCTCGATGTCGGAAAGCCCGGCCACGACATCTCTGTCTTTCACGTCGCTCGTTGAAAAGTTGGCCTCAACCAGTGGCTGGGCAATCAGTTGCTGCGTGATGAGCAGATCGTAAGAGCCCTTCAAGCGGAACTGCAGCGCGTCGGTGTTGAAGAACGCCTGGCCCTCGACTTCAACGAAATACGGGAAGAGGCCGTGGATACCGACAACCCCATCCCAGGCCTGGTCCGGCTGGAAGGCGGAGCGAACGCCGATCTGGGCGTCCCAGAAAGGGGCAATGGTCCTGCCGTAGAGCGCCTGAAGCTCGGCTGACTCCGTGGTGCCTCGGTCCAGCAGGTACTCTCCCTCGGTCTTCAGCCACAGCTTGTTGTAGTCACCGCCGATCCAACCTTCTGCGTCCCAAACGTAGAACTGGTTGTCGTCGTCGATCTGGTATTCGTTCTTCTGGGTCTTGAAGAACGTGAAGATCTGCTCATCCATTACCGGCTTCGGCCATTCGGCCGGAGCACCGGAAGACGGCCGCTCCTCTTCCGCTGCCGCCACGCCGGCCACAAGCAGTGCAGAAAGAGTGAGCGGAGCGCCCAGTACCCGTAACGGGGACATCAGGTTTCACCTTCGTACGGTGACACCTCGACGACGCGGAACATCCCCATTTCCATGTGGTAGAGCAGATGGCAGTGGAACGCCCACCGACCGGGCGCATCGGCGGTGATGAGGACCGACAGCCGTTCGCCGGGTTTGACGCTGATGGTGTGCTTGCGCGGAATGAGGCTGTCATGGCCGTTCTCAAGCTGCATCCACATGCCGTGCAAATGGATGGGATGCTCCATCATCGTATCGTTGACCATGATCAGCCGCAGGCGCTCACCGTAGGTGAAAGGAATGGGCGACTTGACCTCGGAGAATTTCTGGCCATCGAAGGACCACATGTACCGGTCCATGTTGCCGGTGAGGTGAAGTTCCAGTTCCCGCTGCGGGGGTCGCTGATCGTAGGGAGTGATCGCCTTCAGGTCGGTGTAGACTAGGACCCGGTGGCCGACATCTTCGAGGCCGGTGCCCGGCTCGCCCAGGCGATTGCGTTCAAAATGCGCGATAGTGGTGTTGCCGGGGCCATGGCCGTCTGGCCCGTGCCGGGCAATGATCGGCCCCGCCTCCTCCATCATGCTGCCAAGGCGTCCAACGGGTTCGCTCCCGGTGTCGGGCGCCACCGCATGCCCTTCGTGGCCTCCCCCGTTGCTCATTCCCGACATGTCCATGTGGCCCGAGGGACTGCCGCCGCCGTCCATGCTCCCCATGTCCATGCCCTTCATGTCCATCCCCATGTCAACCATGGTGCGGAGAGGGCGCTCGCGCAGAGGCGGTATCGCTGCCGTCATGCCTTCGCGCGGAGCCAGGGTTCCGCGCGCGTAACCGCTGCGGTCCAGCGATTCGGCAAAGATGGTGAAGGCGCTTGCGGACGCGGGCGACACGATGACGTCGTACGTCTCGGCGACGGCGATCTGGAACTCGTCGACTGTCACCGGCTGCACATACTGGCCGTCGGCCTGGACGACGGTCATCGGCAGGCCGGGGATACGGACGTTGAAATAGCTCATGGTGGAAGCGTTGATAAAGCGCAGCCGGACCCGCTCGCCGGGCGCGAACAGACCGGTCCAGTTCGTCTCCGGCCCTTGGCCGTTCATCAGGTAGGTGTAGATATGACCGGTGATGTCGGCGATGTCGGTGGGATCCATCCGCATGTCACCCCACGCCAATCGGTCCTTGATCGTCGTACCCAGACCTGCCTCAGCAACGTCGTCGAGGAAGTCGCCGACGGTACGCCTCTGAAAGTTGAGGTAGTCGCTCATCTTCTTGAGCTTCGCGAACACCCGGTAGGGATTCTCGAACATCCAATCCGAGAGAACGACGACGTGCTCCCTATCGTAGGCGAACGTTTCAGGATCCGCCGGATCGATGACCAACGGTCCGTAATGGCCGAGTTGCTCCTGCAGCCGGCTGTGGCTGTGATACCAATAGGTGCCGCTCTGCTTGACCGGATAGTGATAGGTGAAGGTCTCCTGGGCTGGAATGCCGGCGAACGACACGCCGGGAACGCCGTCCATGCGAAACGGCAGCAGAATGCCGTGCCAATGGATTGAGGTGACCTCATCGAGCCTGTTGTGCACGCGGATGGTGACCGTCTCCCCCTCCTGAAAGCGCATGACCGGCCCCGGGATGCCGCCATTGAGCGTGAGCGCCGAGCCTGCCCGGCCATCGATGGTTACCGGTGTCTCGGCGATGGTGAGGTCGAACTCATGCGCTCCGGTGCGTGGGCCCGCCACCGGCAGAGCGCCGGCACTGTCGCGCGCCCATGCGGGAAGCAGACGCTGTGCGGCCACGAAAGCGCCGGCGGACGAGGCGGTCCGGAGGACGTTTCTGCGCGTCAACATGTGGAATCGCCTTTCGCGTTCTAAGCTTTATTTTTGCTATGGCTAAGGTAACTGCCTCCGACTGGTGGGCGTTCCGTTGCGAGCGTCGGCGTACGGGTTCCGGAGACCCGCTTTCCGAGCGCGCTCTCATGCTTCTGAGTAGCAGCTCGGAAAGGATTGCGGCTCCCGCACGCGGCCGCCTCATCCTCGATCCCCAGGCCCTGCAGCTTAGACGCAGACGAGCGCCCTTCTCATCGTCTTCGCCGCCGGTATCGAGATATTGTCCAAACTATGATTACCTCAAACGGGTCACAAACCTACGCGCCCGTCGTTTTGTCCTCGGAACCTGCGGCGACTTTCCCGGTTAATGAGTGGAGCCGCCGCGAGTCTGGCGCGGTGTGCTGATCAAACGGATCGCAATGCCGATCTCAACCAATTCGAACAGCGGAGAAGAGAGATGCGATTCATTCCATTATTGATTGGCGCCTCCCTCCTATGCTCTGCACTGTCCACCAACGCTCAAGCGCAGGGCGCCGACGACGGCGCCGTCCCTGAACTCGATTTTACCCCGCGCCCCATCGATTACGGGCCAGGACCGGGCGTTCCGCTCAGCCCCGCTGCTCCGGCGGCGGAAGTGGCGGGGATGCCGGCGATCGCCGGCGCCAACGCGACGGGTGCTTTCAGCCAGCCGCTCACCTGGCCGCTGATTCCGATTCACGCCATCGTGCTGCCGGACGGCCGCGTCTTGACATACGGCACGAACGAAAACGGTGCTCAGGGAGCGCGTGTCGTTTACGAGGTCTGGAATCCCAAGGATCCGGTCACACCGCATACGCTCCTGCCGAACACGCTGCTGACCGATTTCTTCTGCGGTGCCCAGTCCCTGCTTCTGGGAAGCGGCAACGCCCTGCTGGCGGGTGGCGATGCCATTGTCAACGGCGTCCGCAACTTCTCGAACGACCGGACCACGATTTTCGACGTCACCACCAACGGGCTTACCGACGTCCAGCCGACGATGCTGTTCCGGCGATGGTATGCCACCCTGGTTCCGTTGTCCTACGGCAGCAAGCTGATCCTCGGAGGTCGGGAGGACAAGGGGATCGCAACGATCACGCCGGAAGTGTACGACGAGGCGACCGGCTGGCGGACGCTGTTCAACGCGACCAGCGATCCGGCCTTCGGCATGACCGAAAACCACTGGTATTATCCGCGCGCCTATCAGCACCCCAACGATCCCGGCAGCGTCGTCTACGTCACCCACAACGGCGATACCTACCGCATTCAACCGGGCGGCCTCGGCGCCATCACCAGACTGTCGCCGGTGGCGCCGAAGGGTGACTTCCGCCTGCCGACGGCGATGTACGCGCCCGGCAAGCTGCTGTCGGTGCGCAAATCACAGGTCGCGGTCGCCATCGACATCAATGGTCCCGAGCCGGTGATCACCCCGGTACCGAACGTCAACAAGCCGCGATTCTGGTCGACGATGGCCGTTCTTGCCGACGGCAAGGTTCTTCTCAGCGGCGGCTCGGAAGTCGCAAATCAGTTGAGCGGCGTGACCTACGATACCCAAATCTGGGACCCGGCGACCGGCGCCTGGACCACCGGCGCCAGCGCGGCGAAGCCGCGGCTTTATCATTCGATCGCCCTGCTCTTGCCCGATGCGACGGTGCTGACCGGAGGCGGGGGCGTTCCGGGGCCGGTCATGCAGCTCAACGCCGAGATCTACTATCCGCCTTACCTCTACGATGCTTCCGGGCAGCCAGCCGCGCGCCCTCTGCTGCTTTCGGCTCCCCCTGTCGTCAACGCAGCCCTGGAGCCGCAATTTCTCGCGACCGTGGCGAGCGGCAACCAGATCAGCCGTGTCACGCTGGTCCACACCGGGTCCGTTACCCATTCCACCAATGTGGAACAGCGGTTCCAGGACCTGAGTTTTGTTCAGAGCGGACAGACGCTGGTGATCAATTCGCCGACCAACCCGAACTATACCGTCGCCGGCTATTACATGCTGTTCGCGTTCAATCCGCAGGGAGTTCCTTCGGAAGCCAAGATCGTCAAGATCCGATACGGCGCCCTGGCGTCAGGCTAAGAGCGCGCTTCCCCCAGGTGGGAACTTGAAGTGGGCTGCTAAGGAAACAGCGGCTGTTGAGTCAGTCCCGCTGTTTCCGGCAGCCCGCAGGCGAGGTTCATGTTCTGGATGGCCTGACCCGACGCGCCTTTGACGAGATTGTCGATCACCGACAGCAGGATTGCGCGGCCCTTGACCCGGTCGGCGAAGACGCCGATCAGGTTGTGGTTGGATCCCCGCACGTGGCGGGTGGCGGGCGTGATGCCGGGCTCCAGGACGCGAACGAAGGGCTCGTTCTGGTAGCGCTCCGCCAGTGTGGCGCGGAGGTCATCGGCTGTCGCGCCGCCGTTCAGGCGAACGTAGATGCTTGCGAGAATGCCGCGGTTCATCGGCATCAGGTGTGGCGTGAAGTTGAGCACCACGGGGTGCCCCGCCGCTGCCGAAACCTGCTCCTCGATCTCCGGTGCATGCCGGTGCGCCGCCACCCCGTAGGCGTGCACGCCTTCCGCCACTTCAGCGAACAGCGAGCCTTCCTTGGCGGCGCGGCCAGCCCCGGAAACGCCGGACTTGGCATCGATGACAATATCGTCGGCATCGATCAGTCCGGTCTTCACCAGCGGCAGCAGCGGCAGCAGCGAGGCTGTCGGATAGCAGCCGGGGCAACTCACCACACGGGCGCCTGGGATCCGCTCGCGGGCCCATTCGGTCAAACCGTAAACCGCCTGCTGCTGCACGTCCGGAGCCGCATGCGGGCGGTCGTACCACTGGGCATAGACGGCCGGATCGGAAAAGCGGAAGTCGGGCGAGAGATCGATGATCCGCACCCGCTCCGGGATCGCGGCAGCCAGGGGTTGCGCCGCGCCATGCGGCAGGCCCAGAAATGCCACGTCCACGCCCTGCCAGCTTACGGCATCAACCGCCTGCAAGGGGGGCAGTGCGTGCGAGCGGGCAGCGCCGGCGAGATGGGGAAAAACCGCGCCAAGATCCTGGCCCGCCTTCCGGTCGGCGGTCATCGCCACGATATCCGTGAACGGGTGTTCGGAGAGAAGGCGCACCAGTTCGGCCCCGGTATACCCGCTGGCGCCGACGATGGCGGCGCGGACCCGGTTGGCCGTGGGAAGGTCGGTGGTCATCGAAGCGTATGCTCCCCTACGTCACGCGGCAACCGCTCTTCGGCAAACCTCTCCCCGCGCCTGCTGCTCGCACCAGGCGGGAATGGGAGGCCGGCGCCGGGAAGGAATCAGCGCTTGGAGAACTGGAAGCTGCGGCGGGCCTTGGCGCGG
>DAIQPV010000100.1:0-9599 GCA_036787145.1 Rhodospirillales bacterium | reverse complement strand
CCCGACGCCATCAAGAGCTGCTTGAACTGCTGCGGTGCCTGGGGCAGCGCATAGAATTTGCCCGGGTGGTTGCGGCTTGGGACAAGATAGTCGCGGGCGCCCTCGGGCGACGATGCGGTGAGGATCGGTGTCTGGAACTCCAGGAAGCCTGATGCCGTCATGCGGTTGCGCAGCGAGGCGATGATCTGCGAGCGCAGCACGATGTTGCGATGCAGCCGCTCGCGGCGGAGATCCAGGAAGCGGTACCGCAGGCGCGTCTCTTCGCCGTAGTCGATGTCGCCGGCGACCTGCATCGGGAGCATCTCCGCCGGCGACTCCACCGAAAATGCGTCGATCCGCACTTCGATCTCACCAGTGTCCAGAGAGGGATTGACGGTGTCGGCTGTCCGCCGCACCACCCGCCCGGTGACGGTGACGACGCTTTCAGGGCGGACCGCAGTCGCTGCGCTAAAGCTCGGATGGGCGGAGTCGACCACGCACTGGGTGATGCCATAGTGGTCGCGCAGGTCCAGGAACAGCAGGTTGCCGTGATCGCGCTTGCGGTGCAGCCAGCCGGACAGTCGGATTTCCGTGCCTTCATCGTGCGGGCGCAGGGCGCCGCAGGTATGCGTGCGAAAGGGATGCATGGGACTGACCTCGAGCGACTGCGATGCGCGGCCCTGCGGCCGCGCCCCCGTACAGCGCCCCGGCGCGGCCGATTTGTCAAGAATTCGCCGCGATCCGGCCGGAAGAGGCATCGGCGAACGATTTTGATCAACGTCGAGCCTTTTCCATGAAGCTCGCGCAGTATAGCTTGGGGATTATGACCCTGATCGCCCAAACCTCTGAGCTTGAAGCGTTTTGCGTACGCCTTTCGGACGTAGACGTGATCGCTGTGGACACCGAGTTCATGCGGGAACGCACCTATTGGCCCAAGCTCTGCCTGGTTCAGGTGGCGGGCAACGGCGAAGCGGCGGCGATCGATCCCCTTTCTCCCGGCATCGACCTGCAGCCCCTGTTTAAACTGCTGCGCGATCAGCACACCGTGAAGGCGTTTCATGCGGCCCGCCAGGACCTGGAAATCTTTCACCGGCTGATGGGGCATGAGCTGCCGAAGCCGGTGTTCGACACCCAGATCGCGGCGATGGTGTGCGGCTTTGGCGATCAGGTCTCCTACGAAACGTTGGTCGGAAAGCTGGCGAAGGCGCGAATCGACAAGAGTTCGCGCTTTACCGACTGGTCGCTGCGGCCGCTCTCCGGCCGTCAGATCGACTATGCGATCGCCGACGTGGTCCACCTGTTGCCGGTCTACCGGAAGTTGGCGGCCCGCTTGCGGTCCACCGGACGGGGCGACTGGCTTGCCGAGGAGATGGCCGATCTGATCGACCCGGCCCATTACGCGATCGACCCGATGCAGGTGTTCCGCCGGGTCCGCAGCCGCAGTGGCAACGGCCGGACGCTGGCCGTGCTGCGCGAGCTTGCGGCC
This sequence comes from Rhodospirillales bacterium, assembly GCA_036787145.1. Classification (GTDB taxonomy): domain Bacteria; phylum Pseudomonadota; class Alphaproteobacteria; order Rhodospirillales; family Defluviicoccaceae; genus Defluviicoccus. The sequence continues at coordinate 8,134 of DAIQPV010000100.1, read as the reverse complement.
TGGCGCGAACGTGACGCACAGGCTCGCGACATACCGCGCGCCTGGGTGCTGCGGGACGAGGCTCTGCTGGAAATCGCCCATCATACGCCGAAGACGGTCGAGGAACTGGCGCGTACGCGCGGCATGGCGCGAAAGTTCGCCGAAAGTGCGACCGGTGCCGAAGTTCTTTTGGCGGTTGCGCGTGGCGTTGCCGTGCCCGAGGAAGACTGCCCGACCACCGATGTCCGTCGCGAAGTTCCGCGGGGCGTGGGTGCCGTCGCCGATCTGCTGAAGGTCGTCCTCAAACTGAAGAGCGAAGAGGCCGATGTCGCCCAGCGTCTGCTGGCCTCGTCGGAGGAAGTCGAGATGATCGCGGCCGAAGGCGAGGCGGCAAACGTTCCGGCTCTTCACGGCTGGCGCCGTCAGGTTTTCGGCGATGCGGCGCTCAGGGTCCGGACCGGCGAACTGGCTCTGGTCGTTGAGGGACGCAAGCTCATCCTGAGGCCGACGGACGGGGCGGCGCGGTCTGAAGCCCCCCCGACCGACCCAGAAGATCCTGAAGGCTCCCCTCAAGCGTAGCGGCAAACCCCGACACCACGGCAGTTTGCCAAGCCGAGTGAGACCCCGGGACCGCAGGGCCGGCGGGCGTCGGCAAGGTTGACGGGACGTTCGACCTTGCCGACCGCTGTCAGCGGGTCATCGCATGATCTTGACGATCTTGGCGACCGACGGGACCCCGGCATTGTTGATGACGAACAGCATGTAGTATCCGGGCACGGTGTAGTTCGGGTTTCTCGGCGTATCGATCCGAAGGTTCACACCATCTTGATACACCGGCAAATCCTGAAAACTCTGCTCCATGTTGTTCGTGTGTGTCACCGAGCCGGTATGAAGCAGTGTGACCCGGCTGATCTGGTCGTTTGGTCCCACGGTCATGTAGAAGTAGGGCAAATAAGCCGGATCGCTCATCTTTAAGAAGGTGGGATAGATATTGATCGTGGGACGCAGAGCCGGAGTCCCCGGTACCGGAGTGTCGGTATAGAGGTAAGGCGGATAGTAAATCTCGACGTTTGTTTCAGGGCTGGGGCCGGGCGCGCCGCCGCCGCCGGTCAGAACGGTGGCATCCGGCAACAAGATGGCATTCGAATGATAGAGGCGGGGTCTCTTCGCGGTGGCCGACATTGTCCACTGCCCCGTCGCCGGGTCCCACGTCTCGGCCTGGTACCCAACCCCGATAAGCTGGTTGCCCTTTTCCGAGCCGCCGTCCACGAAGACTTTTCCGTCGGCAAGCACCGTGGCGTCCGACCAGAGTCGCAGCTTGTTGATGCTGGCGGTCGGAGCGATCGTCGGTGTCGGGCCGTTGAGGTTCACCACCACGACGTTGCGGTTGCCGCGAATGGAGAGAAGCTTGCCGGGGGCGAACTTGGCCGTGGGGAACTGATAGGCGCCACCCCGGATCTTCTGCGGCAGCAGGGTAATCGAGCCACGACCCCCGTTCGCTGCCGGCTCCAGGTAAAAGAGCGAGCCTTCGTTGCCGATGATGAGGACTTTGCTGGCGTCGTTCGGGAGCTGGTATCCTCTCGGATAGTACCAGTTGCCCGCTCTTGCGCCGAAGGCCAGGTCATTGGTGGCGAGGTCCAGGGTCCGCCACCCAACGTTCTCGGTGTAGACTTCGGGCGTGATCGCAGCAATCGGTCCCTTGTCCTGGCGTCCGCCAAGCAGCAGTCTTTCACCGGTGGGAAGGGGAACGATCGTTGGGTACCAGCGGGCGAAGGTCATCGACTGGTTGGCTCGCTGCATCGCGCCGCCAAGGTTCGTGTTGCCGCCGTAAGCCAGCTGGGGGTTGAAGATATTCACATCCGCATTGGAGAAATTGCGGACGCCGCCCACCTTCTTGTCACCGCCGGTGAGCAGGACACCGCCGCTGTTCGCGAGGACCGACTGAGCGCTGCAAAACAGGTCCGTCCCGGTCGTGTTCGGCATTGCCAGGTGAGACCCGGCGCCCGTTCCCAGCGTGGGGTCCCAGACGTCATACGTGAACTCGGCGCTTTGCACGCCCTTCGCGGTTGTACCGTACGTCATGAGCCGGCCGTCCGGCAGCAAGACGGCGTGCAGCGGAATCAGCGGCCAGGGAGTCACCTCCCCGAACACGCCCTGTGCCGTGGCGGTCGGACTTGATGGCGGACTGATCTGGGCAACAGCCGATGGCTGCCCACTCAGGAAAAACAGACACAGGCAAAAAACGAACGCGGTTATCCCGCAACGATTCAGTTTCATCAACCCCCTCCGCGCGTCCTACGATCAAAAGCCTTATATTTTTTCTGGTATTTTATACCAGCAGAGGCCGGCTGTCATCAACGCCCCGAATCGGTAAGGTTGTATTTTTGCAAGCCTCAAGGAGGAATCCGCAAAGGCCGCGTGCCTCCCGAGAATATGAACTGGGAGCGCCAAGGACGGGTGGCCAAGGACGGGTGGCCGATGCGCGGCTGCTCCGAGGCGCCAGCCTCGCGGACGGCCGTGGTGGCTGCTGGCCCTGAAGGATGCCCGAGACCGCTATGCGACGAGCGTCGGCTTGACCCCGAGGGCGCGGGCGAGGCGCGAAAAGCGGCGATCCACGGCTTCGCTGAGGAAAATTGCCGCCCCGCTGGGCACCTCCAGCGTCAGAGCCTTCTCGGTGAGGCGAAGTTTCGTCCGCGGCAAAAGGCCGGGGGCGCCTCCGCACAGCGTATGCGCGAGCCGCAGGCCGAGGCCGGCGACGCGCGCCCGGACAAGTCGCCGTTCGTCGAGGAGGGTGCGGACAGGGGCCACCATCCGGTCCGCTTCCTCTCCGCCGTAGCGGATCAGCGTCGCCAGGCCCATTTCCGCGCGGTCGGCATGCAGGAGTCCGGGATAGGGAAGCCGCAGGACGCGATGATAAGCGTGCAGCGCGCGATAGTCCGGGTGTTCGCTCCAGCCGATGTCACTGAGCAGGCAGATCGCCAGACGCAATTGGCGTTCACGTTCCGTCTCAAGAGCGAAGAGCGGTGTCAGCCAGTCCAGCAATTCTCTGCCGCTGATGGAAAACCGGCTGGTCCGCTCTGCTGCCATCTCGCAGGCGCTGATCAGCGGATCCTGGCTGCGCGTCGCCGGCGGCAGCAGCTCCAGCATCTGCCCCTCTCGCATGCCGTAGGCCGAGAACATCACCTCCTTGGGCTTCGCCGCGTGCAGCAGCGCCGCCAATGCCGCGGCGGCGTAAGGAATTGAGGTCATGCGAGCGGCAGCGAGGCCGGGCAGCTTCTCCAGCGTGCTGGGACTGAGCTGTGCGATCAGTTCCGAAAGCTTCAGCGCATCGAAAAAGCCGATCGCAAAATTATCGACCACGTGCAGCGGGTGGTGGGTTTGATCGATGAAGATGCGGGCCAGTGCGCGCCACGAGCCGCCGACGCACCAGACCGTCCGGCCCGCCGTCTCGGTAAGCCACGGCACCGTCGCCAGGCGCTGATGCAGGATATCTTTCGCCTTCGACCGGTTCCCCCCGGCATCCTCCGCCAGACGCAGATGGCCGAGCGGCAGCGTCGCAAACCGACCGACCTGGCCCATATCGAGGCCAACCAGATCGAGGCTGCCGCCGCCGAGATCGCCAAGCACGCCGTCGGCGCCGTGCATGCCGTTGAGCAGGCCAACGGCGGCCAGCCGCGCCTCCTCGGCCCCGGAGAGGACGTGCACCGGAAGCTCGCAGACCTTCTCCGCCCGGGCGACGAAAGCGGGCCCGTCATCGGCATCGCGGACCGCGGCCGTGGCAACCAGCTGAAGGCGATCGACCCCCATCGCCGCGGCCAGCCGGACGAAGCGCGCCAGGCTGCGCAGCGCTTCCTCGACACCCTTAGGGTTGAGCCGGCCGCTGCGTCCCATCCCGAGCCCAAGCCCGCACTGGGCTTTTTCATTGAAGATCGGAATCGGCAGGCGCGTCGGCACGTCGTAGACGACGAGCCGCACGGTATTCGAACCGATGTCCACCACGCCCACCCGACCAGGCGGGCGTTGCTCCGCATGCGGTGATCGGGCGTCTGCCGGCGCTTGGACGACTGCTGACGCCGCAGAGGCGTCCCCCTGCCGGTGTGGATCGCGGATCGTCTCCGTTTGTGCGCCGCTGTCCCCGCTCATGCCGACTTTCCGAACGTCACCGGCGCGGGCAATCCGCGGCCAAATGCGCTGCACCCAGATGCAGACAACTGAGATGCGAACGTTTACCATAAGCGGCACAGACAGGGAGCCGGAAATGTTCAGAACTGCCGAGCTCGGAAGAACCGTCACAAAAGAAGCCTACCACGAAGCCGTACCGGTGCTTCGAGCCGGGCTGCTGGCGGCACAGCAGCAGTTGCGATCGGCGTCATTCCCCGTGATCATCGTCTTCGGCGGCGTCGATAAGGGCGGCAAGATCGAGACGATCAACTTGCTGAACGAGTGGCTCGATCCGCGCTGGATCGTAACCCGCGCCTACGGGCCGCCGTCGGACGAGATGGCGGAGCGGCCGGAGTACTGGCGCTACTGGCGCGACCTGCCGCCGAAGGGGCGCATCGGCCTGTTCCTGCGATGCTGGTACTCGCGACCGATCCTCGACCGGGTCAACAAGCGGACCAGCGAAGCCGAATTCGACGAAGCCCTGGACCGGATCATCGCCTTCGAACGTGGCTTGGCCGACGACGGTGCCCTGTTTCTGAAATTCTGGATGCACCTGGGAAGGAAGGCGCAGAAGGAGCGTCTGACCAAGCTGGAGTCCAATCCGCGCACCCGCTGGCGGGTGTCGCAAAGCGACTGGGATCATTGGCACCTTTACGAACGGTTTATCGGTGCGGCCGAACGCGTGATCCGTCGCACGTCGATTGCATCGGCGTCGTGGCAGATTGTGGAAGGGGACGATAAGCGGTACCGCGGCCTGACCGTTGGCAAGGCGATTCTGGACGCGGTCCGCGGGCATCTGGAGAAGGCGGAATTGCAGCGCCGGCTGCTCGACGAAATAAAGGCGCAAGCGCAGCCGGCTTCCCCGCGGAAGGCGACTCCAGCGTCCGCGGAGGCTGCCACGGAAGCAACGATCATCCAGCTGCCCAGGATTACCGTTCTGTCCAAGCTGAACGTCGATAAAACCATCGATAAGAAATCCTACGAAAAGCGCATCGAGGAAGTTCAGGGCAGGCTGAACCTCGCCGTTCGCAAGGCGAAGGAGCTGGGGGTCTCCTCCCTGCTCGTCTTCGAAGGCTGGGATGCTGCCGGAAAAGGCGGTGCCATCCGGCGCATCGTTGCGGCCCTCGACGCACGGGACTACCAGGTCATTCCGATCGCCGCCCCGACCGAGGAGGAACGGGCCCAACACTACCTGTGGCGGTTCTGGCGCCATCTGTCACGGGCCGGGAAGATGACGATCTTCGACCGCAGCTGGTACGGGCGGGTCCTGGTCGAAAGGGTCGAAGGCTTCGCCACAGAGGCCGAATGGAAGCGCGCCTACGGCGAAATCAACGACTTCGAGGATCAGCTCGTCCAGCACGGGATTGTTCTCTGCAAGTTCTGGTTTCACATCACCCAGGAAGAGCAGCTTGCGCGGTTCGAAGCCCGCCAGGAAACGGCGTATAAACAGTGGAAGCTGACCGACGAGGATTGGCGCAACCGGGAAAAGTGGGACGCTTACGAGGCGGCCGTCGACGATATGATCGAGCACACATCCACGATGCTCGCGCCGTGGACGCTGGTGGAGGCCAATGACAAGCGGTATGCGCGGATCAAGGTGCTGGACACCGTTTGCGACCGGCTCGACGAGGGGATTTCCCGCGCCGAGGCCGCAGGCGTGGCGGCGCTTGAGCTGGAGAGGGCCGGATGAACGACCAGCCGGAGCGGACGGAGCTGGCGGTTGTGGACGACGACGATTTGAACGCGCTCGTTGCCGTAGCGAACGAACTGACCGACGAAGCGAGTGGAGCAAGAGAGGAGGGCTGCGAGGAGCAAGGAGAGGTCTCTCGGCTTCCAACCGACACGGTCCCCCTCGTCGTTGCTGACGCTCCTAAGCTGCCAGGCCTGCGTGCCCCCGAACTGTATCTCAACCGAGAGTTGACGTGGCTGCAGTTCAACTTTCGCGTGCTGCACGAGGCCCGCGACCGGCGAACGCCGCTCCTGGAGCGGATCAAATTTCTGGCGATCGCCGCCGCCAACATGGACGAATTTTTCATGAAGCGGGTCGGCGGCCTCAAGCAACAGATCGGTGCCGGGGTGCACAAACTCAGCATCGATGGCCGCTCTCCTGGCCAGCAGCTGGACGAATGCCGGATTGTGATGGCGGAATTTCGCCGCCAGCAGCGCGAAGTGTTTCTCAGCGTGGTCAGTGATCTGCGGCGCCAGGGCGTTGTTATTCAGCAGTTTGCCGACCTGTCTGATAAAGACCAAAAGGAAATCCGCGAGTTTTATTATGAGAATATCTTTCCTTTGGTGACACCGCTGGCGATGGACCCGGCTCACCCGTTTCCGTTTATTTCCAATCTATCGCTGAATTTGCTGGTTACACTTCGGTTCCCCAATGAGCGGCAGCTCACGATGGCGCGGGTGAAGGTTCCCGTAGGCAGCGGCGTACCGCGCTTTCTCAAGTTCGGGGCCGTCAACCATTTTGTCCTCCTCGAAGACGTGATGGCGAACTGCCTCGCGGATCTTTTTCCCGGCATGGAAATCGCCGCCGTCGAACTGTTCCGCGTCACCCGCAACTCGAATACCGAGCGGGGCGAGGAGCGGGCCGACGACCTGGTGCAGACGATCGAGGCGGAGTTGCGTGACCGCAGGTTCGCGCCGATCGTTCGGCTCGAGGTGGAAAGCGGAATAGCACAGAACCATCGCGGTATGCTGGCCGCGGAACTGGGCCTGGACGAAGATCTCGACGTCTACGAGAGCGACGTGATGATGGGCATGCGCGACCTTTGGGATCTGGCGCGGCTCGACATTCCCCAGCTACGCGACCGCAGCCATCAGCCCATCGACAATGTCAAGCTGATGGATTCTGACAACATCTTTCACATCATCCGCGAGAACGGTCCGATTCTCGTCCACCATCCCTACGAGTCCTTCGCCACCTCGGTCGTCCGCTTTGTCCGGGAGGCCGCCGAGGATCCGAAGGTGCTTGCAATCAAGATGACGCTTTACCGCACGTCTGAGTCGACGATGATCATCGACTACCTCATCGATGCGGCCGAAAACGGCAAGCAGGTGGCGGTCAACGTCGAACTCAAGGCGCGCTTCGACGAAGCGGCCAACCTGCGGTGGGCAAGTCGCCTGGAAGAGGCCGGCATTCACGTGACTTACGGCGTCCTTGGCCTCAAAACGCACGCCAAGGCCATTCTGGTGATCCGGCGCGATTACAACGGATTACGCCGCTACGCGCACATTGGTACCGGCAACTATCACGCCGGCACGGCCCGGATGTACAGCGACCTGGGCCTGCTGACGAGCGACAAGGACATCGGGTTCGATCTCACCGAACTGTTCAACTATCTCACCACCGGCTGTCGCCCCACCCATAGCTATCGGAAGATCCTTGCGGCGCCGCATCAGATGAAGAAGCAGTTGCTGGCAAGGATCGAGCGCGAAGCGTCGGTTCATACTCCCGAAATGCCCGGCTTGATCCGCATCAAGGCCAATGCGCTGGAGGACGCGGAAATCGTCGAAGCGCTCTACCGGGCCAGCCAGGCGGGCGTGAAGATCAAGCTGATCATCCGCGACACCTGCCGGCTGCGCCCTGGCCTGCCCGGTCTCTCCGAGACCGTCTCGGTGGTCAGCATCGTCGGTCGGTTTCTGGAGCACGCGCGGATCTATTATTTCCGCAACGCGGGGCAAGAAGATTATTTCATCGGGTCGGCGGACGCGATGTCGAGGAACCTGGAGAGCCGCGTCGAGATCCTGGTTCCGATCGAAAACGCATCGCTGCGCAAGGAATTGCACGCGCTGTTTGAAACTCAGCTGGGCGATCAGCGCAGTGCCTGGGACATGCAGCCCGATGGCTCGTACGTCCAGCGCCGCCCGCGCGGCGGATCGCGCGGGCGTCCCTGTCAGGAAGTGCTGATCGAGGCCTCTCGATTGCGCTCGGAACGCGCCCGCCGGCTGCGCAAGGACAAGCCGCGAGCCTTTGCCCGTCGGGGACCAAAGT
>DAIQPV010000392.1:0-1502 GCA_036787145.1 Rhodospirillales bacterium | reverse complement strand
ATCGGCACCCGCGACCCGCCCCGCACCGAGCGTGCCACCAGCGCCACCGACATTTTCAACCACGATCTGCTGGCCGAGATCCTTCGACATGGCCTCCGCAACAAGGCGGGTGACCGTGTCGGTGGGGCCGCCAGCGGAGAAGGGCACGACCATGGTGATCGTGCGTTCCGGATAGGTCTGGCCCAGCGCCGACGTTGCGAGCAGGGCGGCGACAGCCGTGGCGGAGACGCCAAGCAAGGATTTCAGGGTCTTCATCATATCCTCCCGAGATGAAACGACCAGCCGGCGCAGCTCCTCCCGCACCGTTTCTGGTTATCTCCAGAGTGAATATTGGTACCAATGGAACAAGCCGATTGGCCGGTTGACGCACTGTTTACGGCAGTAAACACGATCGGGATGGGTGACTTAGGGGACAAAGCGCGTGGCCTACGGGTGGAAATCCACCCAATTGGGATCAGGCCTCGTCCTGAGGAGCATCGAAACGGGCGTATTTATCGAGCCCATATTTCTGCATCTTCTCGTAAAGCGTCTTGCGAGATACGCCGAGTTGCTCGTAGACCGGCTTCAGGCTACCGCCATGCGCGGCGAGTGCGCTGGCAATCAGTCCGCGCTCGTAGGACGCTACCCGATCCGCGAGACGCTGCGGACCGGCATCGGGCGGAGCGTCCTCCGGCGTCGGGGGAAGGCCAAGCACCAGCCGATCGGCGGCGTTGCGCAGCTCGCGGACATTGCCGAGCCAGCTGCGCGCGGCCATATCTGTTATCAATTCCGGCGCGACGTCGATATCGTTGCGGCTATATCGGGCCGCAGCCTCCCGCACCAGCTGAAGGAAGAGGAGAGGGATATCCGCCTGGCGTTGTGCAAGGGGAGGCACACGGAGTGTTGCAACATTCAGCCGATAGAAAAGGTCCGCCCGAAAACGACCGGCTGCAACCTCCGCCTCGAGATCGACTTTGCTCGTCGCAATGAAGCGTACATCGAGGGGGATCTGCTCATTCGAGCCCAGTCGCGTAATGACGCGCTCCTGTAGGACGCGAAGGAATTTCGCTTGTAAATCAAAGGGCATAGAGCCAATTTCATCCAGCAGGATCGTGCCGCCGCGACCGTGTTCAAACTTGCCGTAGCGCGGGCGAAGCGCGCCGGGGAAGGCGCCGGGCTCGTGGCCGAACAGCTCACTTTCGATGAGATTCTCAGGGAGGGCGGCACAATTGATCGCGATGAATGGACGGCTCGCCCGGCTGCTGATGTCGTGCAGCGCCCGGGCGACGACTTCCTTGCCGACGCCCGTCTCCCCAATGACGAGCGTATCCGCATCGGTCGCTCCAATGGCCCGCAGCCGATAGCGCAGGTCCACCATAACCTGGGTCCGCCCAGGCAGCCGCGCTTCGATGTCATCACGCTTTCCGGCGACGGCCCGCAATCGGCGGTTTTCCAAAACAAGGCTGCGCCTGTCCATCGCGCGACGGATGACAACCGCCAGATGCTGCGCGGCAAACGGTTTT
>DAIQPV010000391.1:0-1513 GCA_036787145.1 Rhodospirillales bacterium | reverse complement strand
TCCGCCACGCCGTTGCCATCGGCGGTTACAGTTTCCTCACCGGCACCGCCGCGTCGAACAGCGGGGTTCTTTTTGCCATCCTCGATCCGTGGTCCGAGAGAGAGACGCCCGAGCTTGGCGTCCAGGGCATCCTGAAAAGCGTGCGCGGCAAACTCGCCGCCATTCCCGAAGCGACGGCCGTTGCCTTCAATCCGCCCTCGATCCGCGGCCTGGGCACCACCGGCGGCTTCGACTTCCAGCTGCAGGACCCCCGGGGGGGCAGCCCGCAGGAGCTTGCCGCCGCCCTGCGGGCGCTGATCATCGCCGCCAACCAGCAGCCGGAACTGCGCAACGTCTTTTCCACCTTCCAGGCGGACGTTCCACAAATCTGGGTCGAAATTGATCGTGAAAAGGCGAAGAAACAGGGCGTCGCCCTTGATGACCTGTTCGCCACCCTGCAGACTCAGCTTGGGTCGTTCTATGTCAATGATTTCAACAAATTCGGACGGGTCTATCGCGTCATCCTGCAGGCCGAGCGCGATTTCCGCCAGCAGCCGGACGACATCCTGCAGCTTTATGTGCGCAACGACCGAGGCGAGATGGTGCCGCTGCGCACGCTGGCCAGCCTTTCCTCCACGTTGGGTCCTGAAACAATCCGCCGCTTCAATCTCTATCGGGCGGCGCAGGTCAACGGCGAGGCGGCGCCGCGCCACAGTTCCGGCGACGCTATCGCGGCCATGGAGCGGGTGGCGGCACAGGTATTGCCGGAGGGAATGGCTTACGAGTGGTCCGGCGTGACACTGCAAGAGCTGGAAGCCGGGCAGAAGGCGCCGATGCTGTTCGCCCTTGCCATCCTGTTCGCCTACCTCTTTCTCGTCGCGCAGTATGAAAGCTGGTCGATTCCATTTTCGGTGATGCTGTCGGTGCCGATGGCGGCGCTCGGCGCGGTGGTGGGCCTGGCCGTCGCAGGCCTGGCCAACGACATCTTCGCGCAGATCGGCATGGTGCTGCTGATCGCGCTGGCCGCCAAGAACGCCATTCTGATCGTCGAGTTTGCCCGCATCCGCCATGAAGGCGGCCTCGACGTGCGCGACGCCGCCGTGGGTGCCGCCAACCTGCGGTTTCGCGCGATCATGATGACCGCGTTCTCCTTCATCCTCGGCGTCGTGCCCTTGCTGCTGGCAGGAGGCGCAGGCGCGGCCAGCCGGCGGTCACTGGGAACCACGGTCTTCTCGGGAATGCTGGCCGCGACCGTGGTCGGAACGCTTTTCGTCCCGGTGTTCTACGTCGCAGTGCAAAACGGCGTGGATCGGCTGCGCAGAAGAAAGTCCCCGGAGCACCCAGCGGTATCGGCGGCGGAAACGCCGGAAGGCACCGTAAACAAATAAAAAGGCCGCCTCCGGGCGGCCCTTTTACACGAATGGCGATGGTGCGCTTACGCCGCCTGCAGATTCACCGCCTTGGGACCGCGTGGGTCGCGCTGCACCTCGAACTTGACGCGCTGGCCTTCAGAGAGGTAGCCGAGGCCGGAGCG
>DAIQPV010000099.1:0-9790 GCA_036787145.1 Rhodospirillales bacterium | reverse complement strand
TGTCACGGCGATGAACGGACAAGCCGTCACTCACGGCGGTCCGGCACTGTACAACGGAGGCATGACCCGCTAAGTTGGCCACGGCGCAGGTGAACCGGAACAACGCGTGGGAAACTACCGCTGTCCGGAGCGGGAAGCCGCAAATTCCTCTCGCCAGGCACCGGAAATCTCGGGTGCGGGCGCATAGCTCAGTTGGTAGAGCAGCTGACTCTTAATCAGCGGGTCCAAGGTTCGAGTCCTTGTGCGCCCACCAATGAAAACAATAGGTTAGAGAGCGCCGCCGACGCTGCCGGCAAAAGCCGGGATCACCGGGGAATCACGGCGGATCATTAAGCTGGCTTTAGAATGTTTTTGAGCGAGCGACGGCTTGGATGGCGGAAAGCTGTCGCCATTCAGATCAACCGCCACCTCAGCCAGCATCAACGTCGCCCGGATCGGCATTCGTCGCCAGATCACGACCCCCGCTGCCGGACGAGAAAAAATCCATGTCAGGGTTGGCGACGGCTAAAGTGGCTAAAGTTGCCTCGGCCATCCCCGCCGGACTCAGCTCCAACCCGCCATCCCAGAAACTCCCCCGCATCTTAGGCGCCGCCCCAACCCTCCCCTCGCGCACCGCATCGAGGTAGGCTTGTCGGTAGGCCGCTGTCCCGAGTGCAGTAGCGCGATTAATAAGTTTCCCGCCTGAGGTTCGCTCTCGTGCTCGGCCCCCGTGTTGATCAGGAGCGGTCACCACCGCTCCCAGCCACGCGCCAGCTACAGCTTCGCGTCAGCCTCTGGTCATCGCCGCCGCTGCGATCGGCAGAATTGCATCGTTCGCGTCTGCACGCGCCAAGCCCGGCTGTCCATAACATCGAAATCGATAGGCTTGACGTACTATTTAACTGTTGATATTTGATAACTGATGTGTAGCACATGATTACTGCAGCACAGATTAAGGCCGCTCGGGCTCTTCTCGGTATCGACCAGCGACAGTTGGCTGAGGCGGCGGAGCTGTCGGTGCCGACGATCCAGCGAATGGAGGCAAGTGATGGCACGGTGCGCGGCAACGTCGATTCGCTGGTCAAGCTGATCGAGGCATTCAACCGGCTGGGTGTCGAACTCATTAACGCCGACTCGGCAAGTCCGAGCGGTGGCCGGGGCGTGCGGTTGAAGGAATAACGGTGTGGGCGGCGGGCGATAGCTTCTTTGCCCGATGCGCCCGATGACAGGGTTAGAGCGCGGCGTCACATGGTATGAGCCTGATTCTCGGCTGCATCGTTATATTGTTTATCAGCGGGTTGGCCGCTATTTTCTCCTGCCGCCACCATTCGTTCGGCCGCCCTGCCGTCTACGGGCTGACTGCGATTGCGTGCGGCCTGATCTTGATCGCCGCCCTGCCGAGCCTGGGACCGCTCGCCGCCGTTCAGCGGACACTGCCGCTCGGCATCCCCTGGATCGGCGCCCATGTCCGTCTCGATGCTCTGGCCGCCTTTTTTCTGGTGGTCGTCAACCTCGGCGGCGCTGCTGCCAGTTTTTATGCGATCGGTTACGGCCGCCACGAGACGGCGTCCGGACGCGTGCTGCCGTTTTTTCCGGCGTTTCTGGCAGCGATGAACCTCGTCGTCCTCGCCGACGATGCGTTCGTCTTCCTCTTCTCCTGGGAATTGATGTCGCTGACCTCCTGGGCCCTGGTCATGGTCCAGCATCGGGAGCGGGGGACGAGTCAGGCCGGCTACGTCTATCTGCTGATGGCGGGGTTTGGGACCCTCTGCCTGCTGCTGGCCTTCGGCCTTCTCGCCGGTTCCGACGGCGGCTACATGTTCAGCGCGATGCGGGCGGAGACCCTTCCGGCATGGAAGCGGACGTTCGTGTTGCTGCTGGTGCTGCTCGGAGCCGGCTCGAAGGCTGGCATCGTGCCCCTGCACGTTTGGCTGCCGCTGGCGCATCCGGCAGCACCCAGCCATGTCTCGGCGCTGATGAGCGGCGTGATGACCAAGGTGGCTATCTACGGCCTGATCCGCATCGTCTTCGATCTGGCGGGCGAGCCGGCCTGGTGGTGGAGCGTCGTCGTCCTCATCATCGGCGCGGTGACCGCCGTAATGGGCGTGCTCTATGCCCTGATGCAGCACGACCTGAAGCGCCTCCTCGCCTACCACACTGTCGAGAACATCGGCATCATCTACATCGGCCTTGGCCTCGCGCTTGCCTTCCAGGCCAACGGCATGACCGCGGGTGCGGCACTGGCACTGACCGCCGCCCTGTTTCACGTCCTCAACCACTCGCTGTTCAAGAGTCTCCTGTTCTTTGGCTCGGGCGCGGTCCTGACTGCCACCGGCGATCGCGACATGGAGCACCAGGGCGGGCTCATTCATCGCATGCCGGTCACGGCAACAACGTTTCTCGTCGGTTGTGCGGCAATTTCCGCGCTGCCCCCGCTGAACGGCTTCGCCTCAGAGTGGCTGACCTTCCAGGCGATCCTGATCAGCCCGGCGCTGCCGCAGTGGGCGCTGAAATTTCTGGTGCCGGCGGTCGGCGCCGCCCTTGCCCTTTCGGCCGCCCTCGCCGCCGCCTGCTTCGTTAAGGCGTTCGGTGTCACCTTCCTCGGCCGGCCGCGCACCCCGGCCGCAGCGGCGGCAACCGAAGTGGACGGATTCTCGACGGGATCGATGATCGCGCTGGCCGCCCTTTGCGTCCTGGTGGGCGTGCTGCCAGGTCTCGTCGTGGATGGCCTCTCCGGCGTGGTCCGCGAGCTGACCGGCGGTCGCGTGCCGACCCAGACGGGACTGCCGTGGCTGTCGCTGATCCCGATCTCGCCCGAACGCAGCTCCTATAACGGCCTCATCCTGCTCGTCTTCATTGCCTTCACGTCGACCCTGATCGCCACCGGCGTGAAGCGCTTCGCCTCGAACGCGCTGCGGCGAGCACCCGCCTGGGACTGCGGTTTTCCCGATCCCAGCCCGGCGACCCAATACACCGCCGCGAGCTTCGCCCAACCGATCCGTCGCGTTTTCGGTCGCAGCGTTTTCGGCGCCGAGGAGAAGGTTGAGATGCCCGAGCCCGCGAGCCTGCGGCCGGCGCGCCTGGATGTCCGCCTGCGCGACTTCATCTGGGAGTATCTGTTCCTGCCGATTGCAGCAGCGGTCGATACCGCCAGCGAGCGGGTCAACGCGCTGCAGTTCCTGACCGTCCGACGCTACCTGGCCCTGGTGTTCGCTCTTCTCGTCCTGCTTCTGTCGGGACTCGCGACATGGCAATAATCGGCGACGTCCTCGTCCAGGGCGTGCAAATGATGCTGGTGCTGCTGGTCGCTCCACTGATGACCGGTTTCGTCCGCCTCCTCAAGGCGCGCCTGTTGCGCCGGCAAGGTCCATCGCTGCTGCAGCCGTATCGTGATCTCCGGCGCCTGCTCCGCAAGGAGGTGGTCCTCGCCGACAGTGCGTCGTGGCTGTTTCGCGTCGCGCCTTACATCATCTTCACCGCGATCTGGGTCGCTGCGTCGCTGATCCCCACCTTCGCAACTGGCCTCCTTTTCAGTTGGTCCGCCGACATGATTGCGATCGTCGCTCTGCTTGGCACGGCGCGGTTCTTTCTTGCGCTGGCCGGGCTCGACGTCGGCACCAGCTTCGGCGGCATCGGCTCCAGCAGAGAAATGATGATCGCGTCGGTCGCCGAGCCGGCAATGCTGATGGCGGTCTTCACGCTCTCGCTTCTTGCCGGATCGACCCAGCTCTCCTCAGTCGCCCAATTCATGCTGACGGCGCCTGTGGGCCTGCGCATCTCCCTCGGTTTGGTGCTGGTGGGATTGTTCATCGTCAGCATCGCCGAGAATGCGCGCATTCCCGTCGACAATCCGGCGACGCACCTGGAGCTGACGATGGTGCACGAGGCGATGGTCCTGGAATATTCCGGTCGTCATCTGGCGATGATCGAAGCCGCGGCCTTCCTCAAGCTCGTCCTCTATGCGTCGCTGCTTTCGAGCGTGTTTCTTCCCTGGGGGCTCGCTGCCGTCGGCGACGGGTGGATTGCCTACTTCCTCGGGATTGGTGCCTTTTTGCTCAAGCTGATGCTCGCCGCCATCCTGCTGGCGGTGTTCGAAACATCGATCGCCAAGATGCGGGTGTTTCGCGTGCCGGAGTTTCTCGGCGCGGCGCTGATGCTGGGCCTGCTCGGCACGCTGCTGCTGTTCGTCAGCCGGAGTCTGTGATGCACGGCCTCGCCTTCGACGTCTCGCACCTCCTCGCCGGCAGCCTCGTCCTGATCAGCCTGATGCTGCTCTATCAGGATCGGATGTACAGCCTTCTCAACGTCTTTGCCCTGCATGCGGTGGTTCTGGCGCTGGCGGTCGCCTGGCAGGCGCACATCCAGGCCGCACCGCACCTCTACGTCACCGCCGCGATCGCGCTGTTGTTCAAGGGCACTGCGATCCCGATCGCCCTGCATCGGATGGTGCAGCGACTCGGCATCGGCCGGACGATCGAAATCGTCGTGGGCATCGGCCCGACGATGCTGGTCGGCATCGGCCTCGTCGCGCTGGCAATCATGGTGATGCTGCCGGTGACCGGGCGGGCGGATGTGTTGACGCAGGAAGACCTGGCGTTCGCGCTGTCCGTCGTCCTCCTCGGCCTCCTGATGATGGTGACCCGGCGCAACGCCGTCAGCCAGGTGGTGGGATTTATGTCGCTGGAGAACGGGCTGATCCTCGCCGCCGCCGGTGCCAAGGGAATGCCGCTCGTCGTTGAGATCAGCGTCGCCTTTTCCGTGCTGATTGCCTTCATCGTCATCGGCATCTTCCTGTTCCGCATCCGCGAGCGCTTCGATACCGTCGACGTCCAGGTGCTGGACGGCTACCGCGGAGAACAACCGTGAGTGCCGCTGCCAACGGTGCGCTCGCCGCCGTCCTCGTCATTCCGGTGGTGGCCGGCGCCATCCTCGCCTTCGTCGGCTCCTATCGGCTGGGGGCGGCGATCAACGTGCTGGCGACGGCACTGACGCAGATTGCCGCCTGGGCGCTTGTCTTCGCTCGCCCTGCACCGTCGATCTATCTGCAGGTTGATGACTTCAACATCTTCCTCGTCATCCTCAATACCTTCGTCGCATTCACGACGAGCGTCTTCAGCGCCAGCTACATCGCCCACGAACTTGCCACCGGGCGGCTGACCCGCGGGTATCTCCGCTTCTATCACGCGATGTACCAGGTGCTGATGCTGGGAATGAACGTGGCGCTGCTCGCCAACAACATCGGGCTGATGTGGGTGGCGATCGAACTGGCCACGTTGACGACGGTGATGATGGTCGGCATCTACCGAACACCGGCGGCGCTGGAAGCGGCGTGGAAATACTTCATCCTCGGCAGCGTCGGCATCGCGCTGGCCTTATTCGGGACCATCCTCGTCTATCTGGCGGCGAGCCCGACGGTCGGCCAGGGGCTCGATGCGATGGCCTGGACAGTGCTGGTAACGAAGGCGCCGGCGTTCGATCCCGCCTTGCTCAACCTCGCTTTCGTCTTCCTCCTCGTCGGCTACGGTACCAAGGTGGGGCTGGCGCCGCTGCATGCCTGGCTGCCCGATGCGCACGCCGAGGGGCCGACGCCGATTTCGGCGGTGCTGTCGGGCCTTCTCCTCAACGTTGCCCTCTACGCACTGCTGCGGTTCAAGATGCTCCTGACCGCCAACGCGGAGACGCTGTCGCCGGGCGGGCTGATGATCGGCATGGGGCTGCTCTCGCTGTCCTTCGCCGCGCTGATGCTTTATCGGCGGCGCGACATCAAGCGGATGTTCGCCTACTCGTCGATCGAGCACATGGGGATCATCACCTTCGCCTTCGGCATGGGCGGGCCGATAGCCAGCTTTGCCGGTCTGTTTCACATGACCATGCACAGCCTGACCAAGTCGGCGATCTTCTTCGCGGTCGGCCACATCAGCCAGGCAAAGGGCACCCAGAAGCTGTCGGAGATCGGCGGCCTGACCGAGACTCACCCCATCCTGGGCTGGGGGCTTGTCCTCGGCGTCGCCGCCATCGCCGGCCTGCCGCCGTCGGGCATCTTCATGAGCGAATTCCTCGTCGTCACTTCCACCTTCGCCCGCGAACCCCTGCTCGCGATCCCGCTGGTTTCCGGCCTGCTGATCGGGCTCGGCGCACTCGTGCTACGCATGCAGCAGCTCGCGTTCGGGCCGCCCGTCGGCGAAAGCGCCCCCGTGCAAGCCTCCTATCTGCCACTGTTCCTGCACCTCGCGATCGTCGTCGTCGCCGGCGTCTTTCTTCCCGATGCCCTGGTCGCCTGGTTCCGGGCGGTCGCCGCACTGGTCGGTTGAGGAAGGAGGAGCAGGCGATGTCCGCGTTTGAAAGCATCCTTGGCGAGCATCCAGCAGTTCCCGGACACCACCCCTGGCCGCGCCACGTCGTCGATCGGGCGGCCTGGATCCGTGCGGCGGACGAACTCGGCAACGGGACCTGTGTCCTCGTCGGCTACTGGGGAGAGTCGGACCGCGTTTATTTGGCACTGGCGGAGCCTTCGTATGCCTCCGGCTGCGTGCTCACCCTCCGCTGTCCCCAGGGAGAGTTTCCCTCGATCGCCTTCACCTATCCGCCGGCGGCCCGGCTGGAGCGAACGATCCGCGACCTGTGGCGGCTCAACCCTCACGACGCCGCCGACCGGCGGCCCTGGCTAGACCATGGCCGATGGCCCGGTTCGGCCGAAGAGGCGAAATCGGACTACGCCTTCCTGCCGGTGGAGGGTGAGGGACTGCATCGCATTCCTGTCGGGCCGGTGCACGCCGGCATCATCGAGCCCGGACACTTCCGTTTCACAGCATCGGGCGAAACCGTTGTCCGGCTTGAGGCGCGGCTCGGCTACGTCCACAAGGGCATCGAGAGCCTGATGGCAGGATCCTCGCTGGCGAAGGCCGCGCAGCTTGCCGGCCGGGTGTCGGGCGACAGCACGGTGGCGTACGCCATCGCGTTCGCCCGCGCCGTCGAGGCGGCGACCGGGACCCGGGTGCCGGCACGGGCCATCTGGCTCCGGGCGCTGATGGCGGAGCTGGAGCGGATTGCCAACCACCTGGCCGACATCGGCGCCATCTGCAACGACGCGGCGTTCGCGGTCATGCTCGCCCACTGCGGCGTGCTGCGTGAGCGGGTGCTCCGCACCGCCGCGGCCTGCTTTGGTCACCGGCTGATGATGGATCGGGTGCTTCCGGGCGGCACCGGCGTCGATCTCACCGACGCGGGGACGGCGATGATTGAGGTGCTGATCCGTGATATCCGTCGCCGCTTCCCCGAGCTGACGGAGCTCTACGACAACACCGCCTCGCTGCAGGATCGCACCGTCGGCACCGGGCGCCTGCGGCCGGAGCTGGCGCAGCGGTTCGGCGCCGGCGGGGTGATCGGCCGGGCCTCGGGCCGTGCGATCGACGTGCGCCAGCGCCCGGGCTATCCGCCCTATACTGACCTGTCGTTCGAGGTCCCGGTGCGCGAGGATGGCGACGTCAACGCCCGCGTCTGGGTGCGCATCCGCGAGGTAGAGCAGAGCCTCGCACTGTTGTCGCTGCTGCTGAAGCGGCTACCGCCGGGGCCGATCGCTACCGAGGTGGCGGCTCCGGCAGGCGCCGTTGAAGGTCTGGCGCTGGTCGAAGGCTTCCGGGGCGACGTCTTCGTTTGGCTGCGGCTGGGCGACGACGGCCATATCGAGCGCTGCCACCTGCGCGATCCGTCGTGGTTCCAATGGCCGCTGCTGGAGGCCGTCATCGAGGGCAACATTGTTGCCGACTTCCCGCTCTGCAATAAGTCGTTCAACTGCTCCTACTCCGGCCACGACCTGTAAGCCATGCGCAAGACGCTGTTCCGCAGTCTGTTTCAACGACCGCTGACCGAGCCGCCACCGCCGGCGGACGACGCCGCGCTGGCCGAACTGGCGGCTGAGGTTGATCGCGCCGCACGGCAGCGGCTCGGCCGCAGCCTCGCCATCCGCGAGGTGGACGCCGGCTCCTGCAACGGCTGTGAACTGGAGATCCATGCTCTCAACAACGCCTTTTACGACCTGGAGCGCTTCGGCCTTCGCTTCGTCGCCTCGCCGCGCCACGCCGACGTGCTGCTGGTCACCGGCCCCGTGACCCGCAACATGCGCGAAGCCCTTGAGCGCACCTGGGCGGCGACGCCGGCGCCGAAGTGGGTCGTCGCCGTCGGCGACTGCGCCCGCGACGGCGGCATATTCGCCGGCAGTACTGCCGTAGTCGGCGGGGTCAACGCCGTGAGCCCCGTCGACCTGCACATCCCCGGCTGCCCGCCGACGCCAATGCAGCTTCTGGCCGGGCTGCTGGCGCTGCTCAAGCACACTGCGGCCTGATGACCACCAACAACCGGGATCGTGCCAAGAGCCGGCAGGTGTCGCTTGTGACCAGCGATCGCAGGCGCGCGCTCGCTTCGAGGGCAAAAGATGGATCGGCTGATTGCCACAATCAGACCGCTACCGATGATGCTCACCAATTCTTGCCAGGCCGGTCACGGAATCGCCTTGGGGGGTCACTGCGGGATTTGCAATGATATAAGCTGAAGAGCACAAGCGGGGGATAACTTCAAAATGGGGAGCGGCACCGCTGCTCCGTAGCCCCTCACGGGGCGCGACCGGTAGGCGAGCTGCCGGGGGAAAGTGCCAGCCCGATGTCGTCGGGAACCCCGAGCCGGCGTAGCAGGGCTGGAGCTTTCGCACTTCCCACCATCTGTAGCCCCCTCAAAAGCCCGCCCATGCGTAAGTGGCGCTTTCTAGTGATCCCCAATGCTCGGAGATTTTGCATTGGCGGCTCGCCGAACAGCACGGCGCCAAGCGCCGACGCATCGACGACCCTAACCGCCATCCCCATCGGCGCGGACGACCGCAGCAGCCTCGGCCGACGTGCTGAGTTCGAGCCGGACCTCCGCCAGTACCTCGGAGGGGGTGAGTGGGCGTGGTGCCTGCACGGCTTCCTCGATAATGGCGAGCAACTCCCCCTGCAGAGAACGATGATGGCTCGCGGCGCGCGCCTTCAGACGTTGGACAACGTCATCCGGAGCATTCTCGATCGAAAGGTTGACTGCTGTCCGCCGAGGGAAAAACTTTCGCGGTGACGGGCTGGCGAAAGAGGCGAATGCAGCGAAAGCGACCTCGCCCTCGTGCTCGGTCGGGGGTGAGCGGCCGGTTCTTCGGCGGGGCCTCAGGCCAGATCGCGGCCGGAGCCGCTTCGGCCACCGTCGGCGACGGCGGTGGATTTTTGGACGACGCTGACGTGCTTCCCAGGACACCACCACAGAAGCGCTTCAGTGATGCGCTAAAAGAACCGGCCAACTTGATGCGCTCGCTACACACTATTCGCCCGGGTAGAAAATTCGCCAGATGGTGCCGTTTCCGTCTTCACTCATCAGCAGTGAGCCGTCGCGGGCAACGGTGATGCCGACCGGCCGGCCCCACACGTCGGTGTCGTTCACGACGAAGCCGGTGAGAAAGTCTTCATACCACCCGTCGGTTCGTCCCCTCGCGTCGGTGACGATGCGCACGACCTTGTAGCCGGTCCGCAGCGAACGGTTCCATGAGCCGCGGAGGGTGACGAAGGCGTTGTTGCGATACTCGGCCGGAAACTGGGTGCCGGTGTAGAAGGCGATCCCCAGCGGCGATGAGTGCGCCTGGATCAGCACATTCGGCGTCGCGGCGTAGGGAAGGAGGTCGGAACGTTCTCCGGCGTGCCGCGGGTCCGGAAGCTTGCCGGAGTAAAACCACGGCCATCCATAAAAGCGGCCGGCAAAAATCTGCGTGACGAAATCGGGGGCGACATTGTCACCCATC
>DAIQPV010000098.1:0-9817 GCA_036787145.1 Rhodospirillales bacterium | reverse complement strand
CGCTGGCAGCGATTTGCAGTGCCGGGCTGCTCGCCACCGTCGGCGAGGTGGCGCTGCTCCACTACCGGGGCGCCTATCACAACCCGGCAATGTTCTTGCCGGTCGCCATACCGCCCGCGGCCGCTGTTCTGCTGGGAAATGCTGCCTTCGGCCGCAAGGGGATCGACCGCCGCTTTACCCGCTGGGCGTTGCGCGCGACCGCGGTGCTCGGCTTCGCCGGTGTCGGCTTTCACGCCTACGGCATCTCGCGCAACATGGGCGGCTGGCGCAACTGGTCTCAGAACATTCTCAGTGGCCCGCCGCTGCCGGCGCCGCCCAGCTTCACTGGCCTGGCCCTTGCCGGCCTCGCAGCGCTCGGCTTGATGGACGATCATCCCGATGCATGACCCCACCGACAGCCGCTTTCCCGGCTACGACGTTCTTGCCAAGTGGGACTCGCCCTCGTGGAACGAGCCGACGCGCCAGGTGATCGCCCGGCGGCTGGCGATCCGGGAGGAACCGCAGTTCTTTAGCCCTGCCGAGTGGGCGACACTGCGGGCGGTCTGTGCCCGCGTCGTCCCACAGCCTGCCGACCGTGCGGCGATTCCGGTGGCCGGACTGGTCGACCACAAGCTGCAATCGGGGCAGGGCAATGGCTATCGCGATGTCCGGCTGCCGGAACTGGGCGCCGCCTGGCGGTGCGGGCTGAAGGCGCTCGAAGCGGAGGCGCGGCGGGCGCACGGCAGGTCGTTCGACCGGCTGGAGCCGCAGCAGCAGGATAGCCTGCTGGGCCAGGCGGAGGCTGGCAAGCTGAGCCATCCGGCGTGGGGTCGGATGCCCACGGGTCTCTTCTTCAAGGAGTGCCTCCTGCGCGACATCGTCCAGGCCTACTACGCCCATCCCACCGCGTGGAGCGAGATCGGCTTCGGCGGCCCGGCCAGCCCGCGCGGCTACGTGCGCATGGGCTTCGACCGGCGGGACCCTTGGGAAGCGGCGGAAGCGAAGGCGGCCGATCCCGCTGCTGCCCCCGCTGCTGACCAGGCCAGGAGTGCGAACCGCCGTGTCGGATGATCCACTGACCACACCGCGCGCCCGCGACGGCCGGGCGCCCGACGCCTTCTCTATTGGCGGCTGGCTTCCCATGCGCGGCCATCGCGACGATGACGAGGTGGACTTTGCCATTGTCGGAACCGGTGCCGGCGGCGGTACGCTCGCCTGCCGGCTGGCCGAAGCCGGCTTCTCTGTCGTCGCTTTCGATGCCGGCCCTTATTGGCGGCC
The DNA here is from genome assembly GCA_036787145.1 of Rhodospirillales bacterium. Classification (GTDB taxonomy): domain Bacteria; phylum Pseudomonadota; class Alphaproteobacteria; order Rhodospirillales; family Defluviicoccaceae; genus Defluviicoccus. Next base: position 8,560 of record DAIQPV010000098.1, on the reverse strand, counting down.
GCTTGAGGACTTTGCCTCCGACGAGACCGAACAGAGCAAGCTCTACTGGACCGACGAACGGTTGTGCGATGGCGACAACCCCCTCCAACTTGGTAGCAACAACAGCGGCAAGGCGGTCGGCGGCAGCACCGTCCACTTCGCCATGGTCTCGCTGCGCTTCCGTCCGGAGTGGTTCAAGGCGCGCAGCCTGCTCGGTTACGGCGTCGACTGGCCGCTCGACTGGCGGGAGATGTGGGGCTATTACCGCGAGGTCGAGCAGGCGCTGAAGATTTCAGGGCCGGTCCGCTACCCCTGGGGTCCGAGGCGGCCGCGCTATCCCTACCGCCCGCATGAGCTGAATGCCGCGGCGCTGGTGCTCGCCAAGGGATGCGAAGCGTTGGGGATCGAGTGGGCGCCGACGCCGCTCGCAACCGTCTCGGCACCGCGCGGCAAGTCGCCGCCCTGCGTCTATCGCGGGATGTGCACCATCGGGTGCTCCACCAACGCCAAGCAGAGCGCGCTGATCACCTGGATCTCCCGCGCCATTGCTGCCGGGGCCGAGATCCGCGACCTCGCCATGGTTGGGCAGGTGGAAACCGGCCGCTCCGGCCGCGTCACCGGAGTGCATTATTGCCGCGAAGGCCGCTGGCGCTTTCAGCGCGCCCGCAACGTGGTTGTGGCCGGCTACGCCATCGAAACGCCGCGCTTGCTGCTGCTTTCAGCCAACTCGCGTTACCCGGAGGGTCTCGCTAACAGCTCCGGGCTGCTCGGCAGGAACCTGATGGTCCAGGCCAATCAGGCGGTTTGGGGGACGATGGAGCAGGAGATCCGCTCCTACAAGGGGCCGCCGTCGCTGGCACTCACCGAGCACTGGAACTATGCCGACGGGCAGAAGGACTTTGACGGCGGCTATTGCTACATGAGCCAGGGACCGCTGCCGGCGGGATGGGCAACGACGCAGGCGACAGCCCACGGATTGTGGGGGCAGGCGCTGATCGACGAGATGCAGAACTACAATCACAGTGTCGGGCTGAAGATTGTCGGTGAGACGCTGCCGCAGGAACGCAACCGGGTCACCCTCGCCGATGAGAAGGACCAGTACGGCCTGCCCATCGCCCGCGTCACCTACTCCTACTGCGAGAACGACAGGCGGCTTATCGCCCACGCGCTGGGGTTCATGCGCGAGGCGCTGGCCGCCGCGGGAGCGGACAAGCTCTGGGAGGAAGCCGAGGATACCTGTCACCTCAACGGAACGGCGCGGATGGGCGACGATCCCCGATCCAGCGTTGTCGATGCCGACTGCCGGAGCTGGGACATTCCCAACCTTTGGATTTGCGACGGATCGGTCTTCCCCACCGTCGGCGGCGTCAACCCCTCCCTTACCATCCAGGCGATCGCCTGCCGGACGGCGGACCGCATCCGCGCTCTGGCCGGCCGCGGCGAGCTGTAGCGCGGCTTCACGCCTCGCCCGATCGGGCCGTGGCTTTCTGGCGCCCTTTGCCGCGACGCTCCGGCGACAGCGCCTCGATCTCGACGAAGATGCGGCTGACATCCGGATGCGATCGGCGGATGTTGTCCTCGATCCGGCTGATGGCGTCCGTGACCTCACCCAGCGCCAGTCCCCGGTGAAAACGGATATCCAGGTTCAGCAGGATAGCGTGCGGCCCAAAGTACGTCGTCAGCAGGCGCGCAGCCCTATCGACGGCCGGGTCGGCCTCGATGAGGCGGCGGATCTCAGCGAGTGTCTCCGGCTCCACGGCCTCGCCGACCAGGAGGCCTTTGCTTTCTGCGGCGAGGATCACCGCGACGCCGGCCAGCAGCACACCGATAAGGATGGAGGCAGCACCGTCGAAGAGGGGATTGTCCAACAGGGTGCCGAGGGTGACCCCGGCAAGTGCCACGATCAGGCCGATGAGTGCTGCGGAATCCTCCAGCAGAATCGTGATCAGCGTTGGATCTTTGCTGGTATGCACCGCGTGAATCAGGCCCCGTCGCGCACCGGATCTGCGGAATTGCCGATAGGCGACGACCCAACTCGTCCCCTCGAAGAGAAGAGCGGCGCCGATGACAATGTAGTTCCAGGTGGGATCGATGATCGGCCGGGGATCGATCAGATGAATCACGCCTTCATAAAACGACATCCCGCCCCCGACGGCGAAGATCATCACCGCAGCGATCAGCGTCCAGAAGTACAATTCCTTGCCATAGCCGAAGGGATGTTGCGCGTCAGCGCGTTTGCGACTTTGCCGCATGCCGACGAGCAGCAGAACCTGGTTGCCCGTATCGACGAGCGAGTGGATCCCCTCGGACAGCATTGCCGAGCTGCCGGTGAGTGCGGCAGCGGTAAACTTGCTGGCAGCAATGGCGAAGTTGGCGGCCAAGGCGGCAAACACCGCGCGCTTCGATTCCTGTGCCATGGCTCCCTTCTTACTCCCCCATGTTGGTGTGCAAGCCCGCGCGGCTGCTGAGGCGAACCTCCGGCGCGGCGTAAGGTTCCGGACGCCGGTTGTCCGGTTGCCGCGGCAAAGGAACCCCGAGGCGATGGCGCCGTTCCTAGGTGCACAGAGCAAGGGTAGGAGGCCATGACCTCACATCGCACCATCGTCATTGCCGGCGCTTCGGCCGGTGTCGGGCGCGCGACTGCCGTGGCATTCGCCCGCCGCGGCGCCCGGATCGGACTGGTTGCGCGCGAAGCGGAGTCGCTTCTGGAAACGGCGGCGCAGGTGAACCGGGCGGGCGGTGACGGGCTGGCGCTGCCGCTGGACGTGGCCGACGCTGAAGCGGTTGCCGGCGCCGCCGATCGGGTCGAGCGGGAGCTGGGACCGATCGATCTGTGGATCAACGCCGCGATGCTCACCGTCTTCTCACCCATCGAGAAGCTGGACGCAGACGAGATCCGCCGGGTTACCGAGGTGACTTACCTCGGCTCCGTAAATGGCATCCTGGCCGCTCTGCCCCACATGCGCCGGCGCGACCGCGGCACAATCCTGCAGGTCGGCTCGGCGCTCGCCTATCGCGGCATTCCGCTGCAGGCTGCGTACTGTGGTGCGAAGTTTGCCATTCGCGGCTTTCTGAGTTCCCTGCGCAGCGAACTGGTCCACGACGGCAGTGGTATCCGCGTCTGCATGGTGGAGCTGCCGGCAGTGAACACGCCGCAGTTCAACTGGGCCCGCGCCCATATTGCCGGCAAGCCGCGCCCGGTCGCGCCGGTCTTTCAACCGGAAGCAATCGCCGAAGCGCTGGTCGCGGCGGCCGGGGATCCGCGCCGGGAATACTGGCTCGGGTATTCGTCGGTCAAGACGATCATCGGCGCACAGCTGATGCCGGAGTTTCTCGATGGCTATCTCGCCCGGCATGTCGTCTCCGGCCAGCAGGACGATGAGCCGGTAAATCCGGGGCGGATCGACAACCTGATGGTGCCGGCACCGGCCGGCATGCATCGCGCCCATGGGCGCTTCGATGACGAAGCGCGGATGGATCCGGTGCTGGTCGATCCGACGGCGGTACGGCGGGTCGTCATCGGCACGGGCTTGGCCCTGGCCGCCGCGGCGGGCGCCGGCATCGCCCTCGCGATACAAAGCCGCGCCACGCAGAAGACCTCGCCCCGGCTTGCCCGGCACGCAGCCGAGCGCCGGGAACGTCCTGCAGCCTGAGCGGCGATGGTGCCGGTAGCCCCCATCGTGAAAGTTGACGCGGCGGCGTTTGTCATTCCCACCAACCTCCCTGAGTCGGACGGCACGATTGAATGGGACGCGACAACGCTGGTCCTCGCCTCGGTTCACGCCGGCGGGCGTTGCGGCCTGGGCTATGCCTACGGCGATGGCGCCGCCGTGCACCTGATCGAGGCGACGCTGGCTCCGAAGGTCCGTGGCTGTGACGCCTTCGCGGTGCGCGCGGCCTGGGACGCGATGGTGCAGGCCGTCCGTAATACTGGCCGTCCTGGGGTCGCATCAACGGCGCTCTCCGCGGTCGATGTGGCCCTGTGGGACTTGAAGGCAAAGCTGCTCGATCTGCCTTTGGTCCATCTGCTCGGCGCGGTGCGGCCGGCGATTCCGGCCTACGGCAGCGGCGGTTTCACCTCCTATTCCGATGCGCAACTGGCGGCGCAGCTCTCGGGGTGGGCGCAAGCCGGGCTGCGCGAGGTAAAGATGAAAGTGGGGCGGGAGCCATCCCGCGACCCGCAGCGCGTCCGGCTGGCGCGCGAGGCGATCGGGGCCGAGACCGGCCTGTTCGTCGATGCCAATGGTGCGTACGACGTAAAGCAGGCCCTGCAGATGGCGGAGGCCTTCGCCGTAGAGAACGTCGGATGGTTCGAGGAGCCGGTTTCCTCCGACGATCTTGCAGGGCTGCACACCCTCGTCCAGCGCGCCCCGCCCCGGATGGAGATCGCCGCCGGGGAGTACGGACACGACGCCATCTACTTTCGCAGGATGCTGGCCGCCGGCGCCGTCGATGTGCTTCAGGCTGACGCCACCCGCTGCGGCGGCATCACCGGCTTTCTCGTCGCGCACGACCTGGCCGATGCCTGGAGCAGGCCGCTTTCGGCGCATACCGCACCGACGCTGCACGGCCACCTCGGCTGCACCTGCCCGCGGGTCCGGAACGTCGAATACTTCCACGACCATGCCCGCATTGAGCCGCTGCTCTTCGAGGGGGCGCTTGTCCCGCGCGATGGCCTGCTGGCGCCGGATCTCTCCCGGCCGGGATTGGGACTCACCTTAAAGCAGGCCGACGCCGACCAATATGCCGCCTGACGGAGGCGAAGGAGCCGAGATGGCGAACGAACCGCTTGGAAAGAGGCGATGGGCGATTGCAGAGGGTTTCATCCCGGGAACGAGCACCGGCACCGATCGGGCGTTTGAAAGCCACGAAACCGCCTGCCTGCTGAACACCGGCCTCACCGATGCTCACGTGGAGATCACCTTCTACTTCGCCGACCGCGAGCCGGTCGGACCGTACCGGGTAACCGTCGGCAGCCGGCGCACCTTTCACCTGCGCTTCAACGACCTGAACGACCCGGCACCGGTGCCGCGCGATATCGACTATGCCAGCGTCATTGAGGCCGACGTGCCCATTGTCGTCCAGCACACCCGGCTCGACTCCCGCCAGTCGGCGCTGGCTTTGATCTCGACCATCGCCTTCGCCGCGGACTGACGGCAGCGCCGCCTCCGGCCCGCGCCATACGCCCTGCCCGGCCGGCAGAGGGCCGGGCATCAGCGTTCAGCGATCTCAGCGCCCCGCTCCCAGTGCCCGCCACGCGGACCGCTTTCCCGGGCGAGGTGAAGCTATTTCCCTTGCCGCACTCAGTCATGCGCCCGGCAATGGGCTGGTCCGGCGCGGCCACGCGCCAGGTTGTGGGCGGAGTTGATCAGAGCGACATGCGAAAACGCCTGGGGAAAGTTGCCGACGAGGCGCTTCTCGACGGTATCGTACTCTTCGGATAACAAGCCGACGTCGTTGCAGACGGAAACCAGCCGCTCGAACAACTGCTCGGCCTCGTCGATACGGCCGGCGAGCGCGAGATTATCGACAAGCCAGAAGCTGCACGGCAGAAACGCGGCTTCCCCCGCCGGGAGCCCGTCGACGCTCGGATCGCTGGTATATCGCTGAATAAACCCGTCGCTCTTCAGGTTTTGCTGGATCGCCGCGACGGTTCCAGCGACGCGCGGGTCCGTTGCCGGAAGGAAGCCCACCAGCGGCATCAGCAGCAGTGCGGCGTCCAGCGTTTCACCGCCGTAGAATTGGGTGAATGCTCCGATCTGGTCGTTGAAGCCGTTATCAAGGACGTCGTCATGGATCGATTTGCGCAGACGACTCCACTCGTCAAGCGGGGCATCCATACCAAACTTCTCAGCATCCTTTATGGCGCGATCGAAGGCCACCCACGCCATCATCTTCGAATGGGTGAAGTGTCGGCGCGGGCCTCTGACCTCCCAGATTCCCTGGTCCGGCTGCGTCCAGGCCTCGGCAAAGAACCGCAGCAGCGCCCGCTGCACGCGCCAGCCGTCAGGGCGAAACGACAGACCTTGTGTCCGCGCGGCGTGCAGGGCATCCATGATCTCGCCATAGATGTCGAGCTGGCGCTGAGAATGCGCGGCATTGCCGATCCGCACTGGCCGGCTGTCCTCGTAGCCGCACAGCCAGTCCAGCTCCAATTCCTCTATGCGCCGCTCGCCCGCGATGCCGTAGGCAATCTGCAGGCGCGACGGCTCGCCGGCTACTGCCCGCAGCAGCCAGTCCCGCCACGCCGCCGCCTCGTCTTCATAGCCGGAAGCGACCAGCGCCAGCAGGGTGAAGGTGGCGTCGCGGACCCAGCAGTATCGATAGTCCCAGTTGCGCTTTCCCCCCAGGGCTTCCGGCAGGGAGGTGGTCGGCGCCGCGACGATGCCGCCGGTCGGCAAATGGGTCAGGGCCTTCAGGGTCAGAAGCGAGCGGACCACGTGCGTGCCCCACGGCCCGTCGTAGCGGCACTGTTCGGCCCAACCCTTCCACCAGGCCTCCGTCTGCCGCAGCGCCTCCTCGGGATCGATGGGCGGCGGAGGCGAGCAATGCGACGGATACCAGGTCAGCTCGAACGGGATCCGGTCGCCTTCGCGAACCGTAAACTCCGCGACAGTGCTGTGGTCTTCGCCATGGGTCTGCACCGGCGTCCGCAGACATACGCCATCCGGCCCGGCGACCGCGCGCAGCTCCTCATTCTTGTTGGTAACCCAAGGAACGATGCGGCCGTAATCGAAGCGGAACCGCAAGACTGTCTTCATCGGCACGGCGCCGCTCCGGCCGCACACAATCCTGATTACATCGGCGCGGCGGTCGACGCCGTCGTTCAGCGGCATAAAATCGAGGAGTGAAACCACCCCATCAGCCGTTTCGAACTCCGTCTCCATAATCATCGTGTGCTGGCGATATCGGCGGCGCGATGCCCGGACCTCAGCGCATGGCGAAAGCGACCATGCGCCCTTCTCGTCAGTGCCGATGAGCGCCGCAAAGCATGCGGGCGAGTCGAATCGCGGCAGACAGAGCCAGTCAATGGATCCGTTCCGCCCGACCAGCGCCGCTGTGCGCATGTCGCCGATCAGTGCGTAATCTTCGATTGGAAGCGCCATGGTCCCCGACAAAGCTGAGATAACCCCAAAGCAAACACCGCGGGCCGTTTCTGCGTTCCCTGCGAAGCCGCAACCGGCGCTCCAACCACGCATCTGTGAGCGAACCGTTGCGGCGGTGCCAGCAATACGAAGCGCCGCGCCTACATCGCTTCCTTCACGCCCTTGCGGACCAGCCACCAGTTGACCGGGTAGCTCGTGACAAACCCGCACAGCATGGCGATCTGCATCATGAACCAGAACTCAAAGCTATCGACCCGCAGCTCCGCGGCAAGGGTTCGGCGAAAAAGGTAGAAATAGGCGAAGGCCATGAAACCATACATGCCGACCTGCCAGGCCGTCAGCGATGCCGCATCGGCTTTCACCGCCTGGACGAGCGCCTGCCCGACCGACAAGTTACGCATTGGCTTTACCGTAAAGTATTGGAAGGCAATGCCGAAGGCGAAGGCGAAGATGTAATCGAGGATCCAAACGGCGAACATAAGTGCCGGTGACGAGCCCAAGAGAGATCAGGATCTCAACCGGGAAATCATCGATCGCCCGAATACCGCGATAGGCGATGAAACCCGAGACTAATCCAAGAATCGCGCCGCCGAGGGCCTCGTGGAAAAACAGCTCGGCGACCTGGCTTAACCCGACTTGGCCGCCTTGTCCTGCCGAGGCAATCGCCGCCACGATCGTAAACGTCACAACGCCGACGCCGTCATTGAACAGCGACTCGCCCGCCATATCGGTTTCAAGCTCCTTCGGCACCCGAACTTCTTTCAGCGTGCTGAGCACGGCGATTGGATCGGTGGGGCTGATCAGCGCCCCGAAGACAAGCGCCCAGGCGAACGGCAGATCCGCGCCGAAGATGCGCGCCAGCCTCCAGGCACCGTAGCCAACAACCGCTGTCGAGATCAGTACGCCACCGGTCGCCATCAGCGATACCGAATAAGCCCTGCTCCTGAGCCTGGAGGCATCGACATTGAGGGCCCCGGCGAAGAGCAGGAACCCCAGCATTCCCTGCAGCACGGCCTCCTTGAAATGGACTTGCCTGACCAGAGTCGTCAATTCCTGGTAGAGCATGACGTCCGTGAACCAGAGCTCGAGTCCGAGCAGAAGGATAGACGCCACAAGTCCGAACAGCAGCAGGCCGATGGACTGGGGGAGCCGGATATACCGGTGGTTCACCCAAGCGAATGCGCTTGTCAGCACCAGCAATACGGCGATCAGCTCGAAGATGGCCATAATGGACAGGCGATTAGTCTCGGGATCCGGGGCCTGCCTGGCTCCCGGCAGAGGGCATCACGCCGCGCAACCCCGAGAAATCCGGCGACGCTTTAGCGAAACCAGGGTTGGATGAATGACCGAAAGGCGCCTCGGCTGGAAATTGCGATTCTCACCCGCGCACCGCCGCCTCGATCGCGGCGACTTCAATCTTCCGCATCTCCATCATCGCCTCGAACGCGCGCTTCGCCACAACCCCGCCCTTGGCC
>DAIQPV010000097.1:0-9825 GCA_036787145.1 Rhodospirillales bacterium | reverse complement strand
GACGGAGGTGCGCAAGGTCCCCGTGACCGTGCTCTCGCGCTGCCAGCGCTTCGACCTGCGCCGGATTGAGCCGGAGACGCTGGAGGAACACCTCGGCCGGATCATCGAGCAGGAAAACGTCCGGGCCACTTCCGGGGCGCTGAGGCTGCTGGTGCGTGCCGCCGACGGCAGCGTCCGCGATGCTCTGTCGCTCCTCGATCAGGCCATCGCCCACGGCGGCGGCGAGGTGCAGGAAGCGGCCGTGCGCGAGATGCTGGGGTTCGCCGATCGCACGGTCTGCTTCGATCTGCTGCAACGCACCCTGAAGGGAGAGGTGGCTGTCGCCCTCACCATTCTCGGCGAGCAATACGCCGCCGGCGCCGATCCGATCGCGATGGTGGAGGACGTGCTGGGTCTCACGCACTGGCTGACCCGGCTGAAGGTCTGTCCCTCGCCGACCGATTCTAGCCTGTCCGAGGCGGACCGGCAGCGCGCGACGGAATTGGCGCACAGCCTTTCAATGGCAACCCTGACCCGTGCTTGGCAGATGCTGCTGAAAGGCCTGGGGGAGATGCGCCTGGCCCCGTCACCGCTGCACGCCGCAGAGATGCTGCTGATCCGCATGGCCTACGCCGCCAGTCTGCCGACTCCCGCTGAAGCGCTGGAGGCGCTGACGGCGGCGTCTCCCGGCGGACCCGGAAACGGGCGGATGCAAACGGGCGGCAGTCGCATCGAGGGCAGCGGCATCGAGCGTAGCGGCGGTGTGCAGACGTCGCCCGCTCCGCCGCTAATGTCTGGCGCAACCGACGGGAAGCGCGGAAGCCGGTCCAACACGCCGCCGCTCGCTCGCGCAGCCATGCCGGCGGTGCCCGCGTCCGTCGAGCCGGCCGCGTCGTCGCCGGAGCCGGAGGTGGTCGGAAAGGCCACGACCCTCGGGTCGTTCGCCGACGTCATTCGGCTGGCGCAGGAGCGCAACGAGTGGCTGCTCTATGGCCAGCTGGTGGCATCCGTCCATCTGGTGCATTTCGAGGCGGGCAGGATTGAGCTGCGGTTGGCGGAGGACGCCTCCGGCGATCTGCCGCATCGCCTCACCCGGTGGCTCTTGGAAGTGACCGGCCACCGCTGGATGGTTACGGTTTCGCAGGAAGCGGGCGAGCCCACGTTGCAGGAGCAGCAGCAGGCGGCAAAGCTGGCCCAACTCGACGAGGTTGCGGCGCATCCGCTGGTGCGGTCGATCGTGGCGGCCTTTCCCGGCGCGGCCATCGAGCGGGTGCGCGAGGGCGACGGGGCGCCCCCGCTCGATCCGGATGCGGACAACGAGGTGAGCGGAAGCGAACTTGGCAACGGAGATTGAACGAAAATTTCTCGTGACCGGCAGCCAGTGGCGATCCACTGCCGCCGGGGAGAGGATCCGCCAGGGATATCTCTGGGCGGATCAGGTGCGGTCCCTGCGCGTGCGCATCGCCGGTGCGCGGGCCTTCCTGACCCTGAAAGGCGCGCGTACGGGCTTTACGCGGCAGGAATATGAATACGAAATTCCTCTACCCGATGCCCAAGAGATGCTGGCGGGTCTGTGCAGTGGCGGGCTGATCGAAAAAACCCGGTACGCTGTTCTCGACCGGGGTCACGAATGGGTGGTCGATGTGTTCGACGGGGACAACGAGGGGCTTGTGGTCGCCGAAGTCGAATTGGAGAGCGAGGACGAAGACGTTCAGCTGCCGGCGTGGGCCGGACGCGAGGTGACGTCCGATCCCCGGTACCTCAACGTCAATCTCGTCGCACGCCCTTACCGTTACTGGTCGGCGGCCGAGCGCGGCGAGACCGATCAGGCAACGCCAGGCGAACCCTGATCGCTGGCTGTGACTTCGGTCGTGCGGGATGCTATAGAGTCCGTCTCGGCTGTTTGGCTCGGGCGTTGGCCAGGACAGACATCATTTTCAGGAGAGCCGGACGCGATGAAAAACCTCGGCCAGATGATGAAGCAGGCGCAGAAGCTGCAGGAGCGGATGGGGGAGCTACAGGAGCAGCTTGCCGCCATCGAACTTACCGGAGCGTCTGGCGGCGGGATGGTTCAGGTGACGCTTTCCGGCAAGGGCGACGTCCGAAAGCTGAAGATTGATCCGTCGCTGGTCGATCCGGCGGACGTCGAGGTGCTGGAGGACCTGATCGTCGCCGCTTGCAACGATGCCAAGGCGAAACTGGAGACGCATGTCGCCGAGAAAATGGCGGAAGTGACCGGCGGCCTGAAGCTGCCGCCTGGGATGTCGCTGCCGTTTTGATCGCCTGATGAACCGCGTGCCTGCTGCCGCGTCCCCGGTCCCCGCGCGGGGCCGCCGTTCCTCCCGCTGATGTCCGAGATTGATCGGCTGATCCAGTTGCTGGGCAAGCTCCCCGGGCTGGGTCCGCGATCGGCCCGCCGTGCCGCGCTCTACATGCTGAAGCGGCGGGAAACGGTGCTGCAGCCGCTGTCGCGCGCGCTTGCCGAGGCGGCGGCGGCCGTGGCTCCCTGTTCGACCTGCGGGAACCTCGACACCCGCGACCCGTGTGCTATCTGCGCCAACCCCGGGCGGGACGCTTCGGTGCTGTGTGTTGTCGAGGATGTCGCCGACCTGTGGGCGCTGGAACGCTCGGGGAGCTTCGCCGGGCGCTACCACGTGCTGGGCGGCACGCTGTCGCCGATCGACGGCATCGGGCCGGACGACCTCGGCATCGCCGGCTTGGTCAACCGCGCCGCGGCGCCCGAGGTGAGCGAAGTGATCCTCGCGCTGGGCTTCACCGTCAGCGGCCAGACAACCGCGCACTACATCATCGAACGGCTGTCGGGATGTGCCGTCGCGATCAGCGGCATCGCGCACGGCGTCCCTCTCGGCGGCGAGCTGCACTACCTCGACGAGGCAACGCTGGCAACCGCCCTGGCCGCGCGTCGCAGCCTCGGCTGACGAAGCGCGTAGGTGTGGCGCGGGCGGTCTCTGTTATGGTAGAAGCGCCGGTCATTCCGATGGGGGATGGTGCAGCGGTAGTCACGTCGCGCTCTGGACGCGAAAACCCAGGTTCGAATCCTGGTCCCCCAGCCAACTCATTGAAAATCCCAGAACTTTTGCGTCAGCACGGGCAGGAACTGCCTGGGACGCGCACGATGGGACCTCCGCGGCTCGCGCTTCAACGGAAGTTGAACGAGATCTCGAAGGTTAGGGAACGCGCGGTCAGCGTGGATGGCGGCGGAGGAAACGGCGCGGCAGCGTGCACGGCTTGCAAAGCGAGTTCGTCAAGTTCGGCTTTACCGCTCGACCGGGAGACGGACGCGGCCAAGAGCATGCCGTCGGCGGCGACGACGAACGAGATTTCGGTGCTTGCTACCTGCTGTAACCCCTTCGGCTTGTGCGCGGCGATGCGTTTCCACAGCTCGCGACCGTAGGCATCGAGGAGGCGTTGGGCGGAGGCCGAGTCGTTGCTCCCGGCAAGGCTCGCCGATTCTCGCCCGTCGCGGTCCTTCTGTCCAGAGACGGACCCGGCGGCGGACGCCGGGGAGGCATCGGCCGCTGCTGGTGTGGCCGGAGAATCGATGGTCGTCATCCCCGGCGCTGCGTCGTCCGTCGGCATATCTTCCGTCGGCGCCGGGTTTGCCGCCGGCGGAGCATGGGAAATCTCGGGGGTACGGCTCGCGATGATTGCCGATGGTCGAGGCCGGGGTGGTGGGAGGCTGGCTGTGGCGGGCTCGGGAACGGCGGGGTGTTGCTGCTGGGCCGGTGCAACTGCGGTGGCCGGCTCGCCCTTCGGTGCGGCTGGCACCGCTGCCGCCTCCGGCAGGGCGGCTGGTAGCGGAGCTTCCTCGATGATTTCCACGGTGATCGGCGCAACGGTTTCGCCGCTGGCCTCAGGCGGCGCGGGTGTCCGCTCGGCAAGGGCAACGATGGCGGCGTGCAGTGCCGCGGAGAGGCAGAAGGCAACCACAAGCGCCCGCCGGAGGTGATCCAGGGGGCGGCAAGGGGAAGGGTTGGCCGGTGCGGCCAACCCGATTGCAGCCGATGGCGGCATCGCCACCGCTACCAGGTCATCGACAATCCTCCGATGAACGACCGCCCGGTGCCCCACACTTCCTGGCGCCGCCCGCCGTTCTGTTCGAGCTGGCTCAGGGCGATGCCGCCCAGCGGCAAGTCGTAGGCGGTGTCGAAAACGTTATCGATGCCGAAGTACAGCCGGGCCTTGCCGAGAGCATAGCTGGTGCGCAGGTTGAGCAGGGCGTATTCAGACGTCCGCAGCTCGTTGCGGGTGTTGTCGACCTTCGACTTGTCGGCGACGGCGATGACTTCGACCGCGGACGACCATGCGTCCAGATCGTGGGCGAGGGTCAGCCGTGTATTCAGCGGCATCTGATGGTAGGCGTTCTCGTTGCTGCTCAGGTCCCGGCCCCTCACCCAGCCGAGCGTCCCGAAGACGGTGAAGCGGCCGACATCATCGCTTTCCCATACTTCGGCGCTGCCGCTGATGTCGATGCCGTAGAACTGAGCGTCATTATTTGTGAACTGCAGTTGGACAAAGCCACTCGGCGCGCCCGCGGCGTTGGGGAACTCCTGCAGTCTCTCGACGCCGATGTAGTTCTCGACATAACTGTAATACGGCGTGACCTTTACCTGCCAGGGGGCGTCACCGCCGCCGTGCCAGTCGGCGGTGGCGCTTACCGTGTTTGCCACCTCGGGCTTCAGGTCGATATCGCCGACATAACCGTTGCCATCGCCGAACCAGCCGATCATCTGGCTTGCCATCTGCCCGGTTCCCCAGGCGTAGCGCTCATAGAAGTTCGGCGAGCGGGTCTTCCGTGCGTAACCGAGCTCGTAGGTCTGGTTCTCGTCGGCGGTGAAGCGACCCAGCACGGTCGCGTCGAAGTTGACGTCGGTGCGGGCGTGGCCGCGGGCGTTGAACGCCGCAGCGGCGGCGGCATCCGGGTTCATCATGCTGGGAACTGGATCATAAGCCTGCACGTCGCCGGTGTTCATCCACACCGTATCGTTGCGTACGCCGACGAGCGTGGTCCATTGCGGTGCCCACCGCGCCTCCCATTCGGCAAAGGTGCCGAGCCGGGTGCGCATGCCGTCGTTGACGCTGACGTATTCGTCCGGGCCCATCATCATGCTGCCCGGAACCGCCGGCCAGTGATCGTCCAGCCAGTTGTAGTAGAGCTCGTTGCCGACGTTGAGGGTGTCCCGCTCGTTGAGCGGGATCAGCCCCGCCACCCGGTAGCCGGTGTTGACCGCGTCCGTCTTCATCGGCATGCCGCCGTTACCGCCGTCGGTGCCGCCCTTGTCGTTCAGGAAGTTCATCTCATGCTTGACGGTCTGGACGAATGTGCGGGCGGTGAGCTGTCCCCAGTTGAAGCTGCGCTCGTAGCCGCCGTTGGCGACGTACGAGCGGTTCTCGGTCATGTCCATGTATTGGTTGGGGAATCCTTGGTAGGGGATGTACTGCTGGCCGAGTTGCAGCGAGAACTGGTCTGCGGAGCCACGGGCGGCGCCGGAAAGCGTGTTGTTGAATGCCCGGTACTCGGTCGAGCGCAGTTTGCCGTCGTCGCCACCGCCACGATAGTTGGCAGCAGTGGTGAACGCGCCGCTATAGCTGAGGCTGAAGGTATCGTTGGCGACAGTGGCGTTGTTGATTGAGGCGGAATAGTTGTCGTTGATGCTCCGGTAGAAGGCCGCGGTCTCACCGGCGAAGCGGAAGGTCTCGCCCGGGGCGGCGAACACTGGCGCCGGCGAGTCGACGACGACGGTGCCGCCAATGCTGTCGCCGCCCTTGCTGACCGGGGTGATGCCGTTGATGGTCGAGAACGTGCCGACGTTCGTCGGATCGATATAGGACATCGCCGGGTTCATGTGGTTGGAACAGGCCGACGGGATCGGCATGCCGTTCACCAGGGTATTCAGCCGGTCGTCGGCCTGGCCCTGGATCACCGGAATGCTGGAGACGCCGCCGGCGCTGTAGACGCTGGCACCGGCGACTGACTCGAGCAGTCGCGCCGTGTCGTTGGTTTGCCGACGCCAGCTGCTGATCTGCTGTGACGTCAGCGTATTGCTGTTGAGCGGCGTTGCGATGAGCGACGGTGCCGTTTCCGGGGATTGCACCTCGATGGGAGGCAACGGAACGGCACCGTCCGCCGACGGGACGGGAACGCCCGTCCCCGGTTCGGGAGCCGCCGGGGACTCGGCGGAGGCCGCGGTTTCGAGGAATGTAAGAAAGCTCAGGGTGGTCACAGCAGCGATGCCGCGGCGACAGCAGAAGGTAGGCATCAGACACAACTCTCCTGTCAGGAGCGAGGCAAGGCGGCACAGGCCGCCCTAGGTGCGGATGAGGATTTCGCGGCTGGACAGGAGGGGAGGAGCGCGGCTCGGCGGCGGACGAGCGGCGAGGCGAAGGGACGCTGCCTCGCGATGGAAGGCGAAACCGGCCGTAACGCTGAATTCGACGGGCAAGCACAGCTCCGGGACAGCCGGCAGCACCACAAAACCGTGGGTAATGCGGCATAGGGGACAGTCAAATCCCCATTTCTTGGCTGGCTCTGCGGGAGCCTTCGGGAGATCAAACTTGCGCCATTGCAGGCCCATGGCGGTACAAATCGGAACGAGCATGCCGGCTGAGGTCGCCACCGGCATGGGCATCGCTGTCAACACCAGTCGTACAAGCAAGGCGGCCAAGGTCAGCGCGCTGACGAAGCCGCGCCTTATCGTCGGTTTCGACGCCGTTCCGAAGGGTCCAAATGTCGCCACGAAATGCGAGCCGCTGGTTCCGCCAATGCCGTCCCGCTGGTTTCCGCGGGCTAAAGAAAGGGTGCTAAAGAAACCGCTTCAGAGGGTCAAGAGACGGCACTGGTCGTAGGGGAGCGAATTGGAAGACTGATGGCGGGTGACATGCGTCTTTACACCGTGGGGCACTCCACCCGATCTGCCGCAGCGATGATTGAGCTGTTGCGGATGAATGGCGTCGATGTCCTGATCGACGTGCGGCGCTTTCCCCGTTCGCGCCGGCATCCGCAGTTCAATATCGAACATCTGCCGGGCGCCCTTGCCGACGGCGGCATCGCTTATCACCATCTGGAAGCGCTGGGAGGGCGGCGCAAGCGCCGGCTGACGGCAGACGACTCGCCGAACACCGGCTGGACGGTCGAGGGCTTCCGCAGCTTTGCCGACTACGCGATGACGCCGCCATTCCGCGACGCGCTGGAGGATCTGCTCGACCTGGCGAAGGACGGGACGGTGGCGTTGATGTGCGCCGAGCTGCTGTGGTGGCAGTGTCATCGCCGCATCATCAGCGACTACCTGTTGGTCCGGGGCGTCGAGGTGGTTCACCTCCTCGACGCGACCGAGACGACACCGGCCGGGTTGACCAAGGGGGCAGAGCCGCAGCCGGACGGCACCGTCCACTACCCGCCGGCGCAGGCACGCCTGCTGTGAGCGGCCCCGCCGCGTCGCCGCCGCGTGACAATTAGGACGAGCGTGCTACGTTCGGCGGATCGCGTCGTTTTCAGGGAGAAGTGAGCATGGCCGACGAGAAAAAGCGCGGGGAGACGGCAATGGGCGGGCCCGGCGGCGGGCAGGCAGAGGCGGTGCAGGCTGCCGACGAAGAGGCCATGGGACGGACGACCGCCGCAACGGACACGGCGCGACAAGATGATCAGGTTGCCATGGGCGAACCGGCAACGGTGGCGGAAGCGGTCTCTCAGTACGTGGATGAAGTTGCGCTGGGCACTCCCGCGACTGCCGAGGAAATCCGGGCGGGCAACGCCGATGAGGCGGCCATGGGCAAGCCGGCGACGCCCGGACAGGCCGTGGAGCAGGAGATCGACGAGAAGGCGATGGGCAAGCCTTCCAGCTGATCACGTCCGTGAATCAGTCAGTTGTGAGCGGGACTGCGCCTGTTCTCTCATTTTCCGACGGTCAGGCCGGCTTGCTGCTGCACCGGGGCCGGTGTCAGTCGGGGTCCTCAGAAATAATCCGGATGCTTGGCCTTCAGCACGTCGATCGGCGCGACGGTCCCGGAGAGGTGGCGGCGGACGGCGGCTTCGCCGGCGGCGGGGTCGCCGTGGCAGATCGCATCGAAAATCGCTTCGTGCTCGCCGATGATCGAGTCCATGGTGCCCGGCTGCGGGATGTCCAGCATCCGGAGCCGGGTCAGGTGCGCCCGCATCGCCCGGACATTGCGCCATAGCCCTTCCACACCGGCCATCCGGTACATGGCCATGTGGAAGGCCGAGTCCTGCCGCGAGAAGTCGTCGCGATTGCCGGCCCGGGCGAAGAAGCGCTGGCGGTCGAGGATGGCACGCAAGTCTTCCTGGTCCACCGGGTGCTGTCCCCTGCACAGGTTCTTGACCACCTCGATTTCGACACTCAGCCGCAGGAAACGCGCCTCTGCTGCTTTATCCACATCGATGGGCGCCACGTAGGTCCCGGACTGCGGCTTGATAACGATGAGGCCTTCCTCTTCAAGGCGCAGCAGCGCCTCGCGGATGGGCGTTTCGCTGATGCCGAAGTTCTTCGCCAGGACCGCCTTGGACAGGCTTTCACCGGGGCGCAGGTGCAGCTCGACGATGAGCCCGCGCAGGCGATCATAGATCTGCGGGACGGCGGCTGAGCGGCGGTCCAGGACGTAAAGGCGCTCCTGGTCGCGCGCCGTCATTTGTGCCGGTGACATCTGATCATCCCTTGCCGCGTCGCTCTCCGGCCTGAGGCCGTGCGCGGTGGTCCGCGCCAGCGCGATCTTAAAAAAAACCGTTGCGCTGATCCACTAATATATTAGTATTCTAACTGACCGGTGCCACAGCCTGTCCCTAGGGTTGGCGCGCACGCACCGGCAGAAAACGTCCTGATCGCAACAGGGCGCGTCGATGAGGAGGAAATGAGAAGTGTCCACGGAAACGGCGACTCCAACGAGTCAGATTGCCGCTGCGGTCAAGGCGACGCACGTCCGCTACACGATCGTCGCCATGTTGTTCGTCATGACGGCGATCAACTACGCCGACCGGGCAACCATCTCCATTGCCGGCCCTGCCATCGCCAAGGATCTCCAGATCGATGCAGTGCAGATGGGATACATCTTCTCGGCATTCGGCTGGGCTTACGTGATTGCCCAGCTTCCCGGCGGCTGGCTCCTCGACCGCTTCGGCTCGAAGATAGCCTATGCGCTGAGCATCTTTACCTGGTCGATCTTCACCATGCTGCAGGGCGGGGTCCACATGTTTACGGCCACCACGGCCGTCGTTGTGCTCTTCATTCTGCGATTGATGGTGGGATTCTGCGAAGCCCCGTCCTTCCCCGGTAACGGCCGGATCGTCGCCGCGTGGTTTCCCGCCAACGAACGCGGCACCGCGTCGGCGGTGTTCAATTCCGCACAGTACTTTGCGACCGTCCTGTTCGCCCCGCTGATGGGCTGGATCACTTCCAGCTTTGGTTGGCCATACGTCTTCTATGTGATGGGCGGCATTGGCATCGTGCTGACGTTCATCTGGCTGAAGGTGATCCACAGTCCGAGAGAGCACCCGCGCGCCAATGCAGCCGAGGTGGAATACATCGCCGCCGGCGGCGGCCTGGTCGACATGGACCAGGCGAGGAAGACCGGAATGAAGGAGGGCCCGAAGCTCGGCTATATCAAGCAGCTGCTGGCTAGCCGGATGCTGCTCGGCGTTTATCTCGGCCAATACTGCATCACTACGCTCACTTACTTCTTCCTGACCTGGTTCCCGATCTACCTGGTGCAGGCGCGCGGCATGTCGATCCTCAAGGCCGGGTTTATCGCCTCGCTGCCGGCGATCTGCGGCTTCATCGGCGGCGTGCTCGGCGGCATCATTTCAGACACCCTGAT